>CAYJXC010000116.1:0-1508 GCA_964374075.1 Candidatus Woesearchaeota archaeon | reverse complement strand
CGGGGTTTTTTATCTGAGCTTTTGCTAGCTGCCTGAGCTTCCACGAGGACATAGCGCCTTTCACAGCACTTTTCTTTATAAAGATTGTTGTTTTTGCAAGCGACGGTAGTGACCGTATTTGTCTTCTGGTGAGTATTTTGCTGGTTTTGTGGAAAGCGTTTTGGAACTGCATTTTGGGCAGGCTTTTTTTATTGTGAAAATGTCGCAGGATTTGCAGTAGAGAATCTCGACCTTCATTTTTCTTTGAGGATTTCTGCAGAGCCGCCTGTTTTTTGGATCTGGTCTGTCAGCACATGCAAGAAATCATTCATCTCTGCTTCTGCTTTTTTGTACTCGGAGGATTTCAGCATGATGCGATAGCGCGGACTGCCGAGATAGGAAGCAGCCAGGTCATAGTGTTTCTCTTTTGCGTGTTCGAGTGCTTTTTGAAAGGATGATTTAATAATGATGATACCATCGGGCGAGCTGTTTTTGATGCTGATGACATTGGTGATGTGGACTTCTGGTGGTTTGATGCGCTGCTTGATGAGCTCGGTCAATTTGGCTGCGATGGCTTTCTCGATACCTATCTTTGTCAGCACCACCTCTCCTTGTTCAGCTACCTCCTGGAAGCATGCATTTAATGTGCCAAACTCTTTCGTGATCGTGAATCCCACGCGTTTGTAGAGTTCTTCTACTGTTGTCTTCATAGTGTGAGCAATATATTCGAGCATCTTTTCAGCTTTTTTTTCGAGCGTGCTTTCCTCCATCTTCTTCAAGCGCATCATCATGTTGACCCTACGAAGCGAGAGCTCGATGTTGTTGTGCACTTGATTAATGCGAAGCACTTTGCAGACAATTTTCTTTCCTTCTTTGACGTATTCACGAATGGTGCGAATTCTTCCTGGTGCGATTTCAGAGATGTGGATGATTCCCTCCTTGTTGATGTATTCATCCAAGTCCACGAAGACTGAATTATTGAGAATGCGCTTGACGGTGCAGATCACCATCTCTCCAGGTTCTGGAAATCCTTGTTTTTTGTAGAGCATGTTAGGTGAGCACTTCCAAGATGCGCGCTTTGACTTTTCCTTTGCCGCCTGCAGGTTCTGCAATCACCTTGCCGCAGACCAAACATTTGATGATAGTGGATGGCTTGCCAAAGATAATTTGCTCGTTCTTACACTTTGAGCAGCGGACTTTGATAAACTTTGATGATGCCTCCCGCACTTTCATAAAAAAACTTTCTTTTGAAGTCTATATAAACCTACCTGTTGTGGTGTCGTAAGATTTAAATAGTTCACTGAAGGCTGTATGTTCATGAGCAGGGTGAAGATCGAGACCGAGCAGGAAACATTTTCGCACCGGTTCACGCGCTGGTTGGCACTTGCCCTTGGCTTGATGACTGCAGTCATTATTTTCTTGAGCCATGACAACCCTGGCATTACTGGCGGAGCTGTGTTTGAACAGGTGTATGGCGGGGCAAGCCCCTTTGTGATTTTGTTTGTGTTGGTTGTGGTAATTTATCTTTA
>CAYJXC010000115.1:0-1606 GCA_964374075.1 Candidatus Woesearchaeota archaeon | reverse complement strand
TGGACGAACATACTCCAGTCACGCCGTGTTCCTTTAAAAGACTATGCCAGAAGTTTTTTAAAGTTCGCTACACTGATGGACAAAGGGGGTCATGATGAACCGTTCGTTCTCTGTTGGAACCACTGTGTTATTCTTGATTTTGATAGTTGTCATCTTTTTCTTCGGTTATTACAGTCGATTATTCCTTTCTGAGGGAACATCCCCTCTTTCAGGACAAGCAGTGCGTGTGGACTTGTCAGATGAGAAGGTGATCACGAATAAGCTGGTGGCTGTGGATGCGCAAGGCAATGGTGTGGGTGCTTCTTTGCACACTCGCGTGAAACCTGGCAATGGATTGGTGCTGGTTAACATCAATCAGGTGCTGGCTGATTTGAATACCCAGCAGAGTGCACGCGCAGCTGTGAAGGCAGCAGCACGATTGGCGCAGGTGGACCCAACAACCATCGATGTCATCTTTACGATTGATACGGACGCTGAGCTGGTCAGCGGGAGAAGCGCGGGATCAACGATGGCCATTGCCGTGGCGAGCGCATTGATGAATGCGACACCGAGGGATGATATTGTGATGACAGGGGATATTGCAGAGGATGGCACGATCGGCATTGTGCAAGCCATTCCCCAGAAGGCACTTGCTGCCAAAAATTTTCAAGCCTCCCTCTTTCTTGTGCCGGCAGGAGGGGGAAGCAGCGTCGTTCGGTTTGTCAGGGAAAAATCCTGCGGCGATGTTGCCGGATATGAGTATTGCATGGTTGCGTATGTGCCTGAGCAGGGAACGCTAAGCGAGAAGGTGGGGATTCCCGTGATTGAGGTGAAGACATTGGCAGATGCTGCCGGTTATTACTTTGGCTACGAGGGGGAGAGCAATGTGGATACGCAGACGGTATAGAAGGATGTTCACCACCTCTCTTGCTGTGGTGCTGGCACTCCTGGTCATTGTCTTGGGAAGTGTCAATTACTGGCTAGAACGCACCATCGTGATGCGGCAGGTCAGCGAAGATGAACGCGACCCTACCTTTCCTTTAGTGCTGAAAGAAGATCCTTTGTCCCTTGATGAGTTTACGAAGGTGAAAGTCGGGATTGCGCCGGGCAAGATTTATTTGGTGGATAACTGCACTGCTGTTGTGATGAGCACGAGCCTGTCGAAGACCTTTACCATCCAGCGGGCACTGGAAGGAGCTCTTGATATTCGACCTGATGCGTATGACACCTTTTATGACCTGATGAACCATTATGAGATTGGTGTGAAATTCGTGAAGATCTATGAGCTGAAGGATGGCTTGTATTATGCACAGTTGTTTGTGGAGAAAGAAAATCAGCTGCTGAATTTGGACGCAAAACCAAGTGATGCATTAGCTCTTGCCACGCGCTTTCACGTGCCTATCTATGTGAGTGATGAGCTCTTGAGAACACAGAGCGAGAGGGTGTGCTAGGAATTGAAACTAACGATGTTAGATGAGGGTGAGTGAAACGAACCCCGACTGAGCGCTAGCGAAGGAGAGTTGATTTTGGGCGTACGTGTTTAGCTCCCCAGATCAGAGGCAAATTTAACCTTCGTTCCACTGAAAACTTTTAAGAAAGTGAAAAAATAAGGCTAAAATGAGCTTCG
>CAYJXC010000114.1:0-1635 GCA_964374075.1 Candidatus Woesearchaeota archaeon | reverse complement strand
TTCCGATCTTGCTTCCTTTCGCCCTCCTAAGGCCATAAACAATGACAACCATCATCCTCGACACCAGCATCCTGCTCACCGCGCTCCACCACAAGATTGATCTCGTGTCAGAGCTCCGCAACATCCTCGACACGAACGTCACTCTGATGATCATCGACAAAACACTCACAGAACTGAGAGGGAAAAAGCTGGAAAAGCTGGCCAAGGATTATATCAACAACCATCACATCACCACCATTCCCACGTCACAAGACAAGAATGTGGATAACTTGATTCTCGACCACCTCACCCCAACAACCCTCGTTGCCACCCAAGACAGAAAGTTGAAAGAAAAACTTAAAAAGAGGAAAACAGGGATTATCACCATTCGCCAACAGCGATATCTCGCCGTGGTCTAGGGAAGAAAACTATGTTTTACGAAATAGAAGTCAAGGGTCATGTCAGAGTTCCCCCCTCGCTCTTTAAGGAAGATATTAAGGAAGCGATTATACGGGAGCTCAACAAGAAGTACGAAGGCACTATTACCAAACAGCTCGGGGTCATTATGGGCATTACCGAGATCGTGAAGATCGGTGAAGGCATCATCATCCCCGGCGATGGCGCTGCATACTACGACACGCTGTTTAAGGTGCTCACCTTCCGCCCTGAGTTGCAGGAGGTGGTGGAAGGGAAAGTGATAGAAATAAGTGATTTCGGTGCATTTGTCAACATTGGGCCGCTCGATGGCATGGTCCACATCTCCCAAGCAATGGACGATTACGTAAGTTTTTCAAAATCAAACACGCTCACAGGCAAGGAATCAAAACGCAGCGTGAAAGTGGGTGACTCGTGCAAGGCACGCATCATTGCCGTGTCCTACAAAGACATGGCCAATCCCAAGATTGGGTTAACCATGCGCCAGCAGGGGCTCGGCAAGGAAGAATGGCTGGAAGAAGATCGCAAGAAGCGGGAAAAAGAAATCAAGAAACCGGAGAAGGAAGAGAAGAAGAAATGACAACAAGCCTTGAAGAGAAGGTCACATTAAGAGGAAGAATAACGGGAGTAAACCCTGTTAATAATGGTGCCTTACTTTTAATCAAAGTATATATGAATTCCCTAACAACAGAAAGAATGTCTGAAGAGACAGCACAGCAAGAAGGATTAAAGTGGATAGGGCAAGAGAGAGATATAAGTGTTGCAAGGGATCAAACAAAAATAAAAGGAGCAGTTGACATCAGAGCGGGGAGAGATATTACGGTGGTGAAGCCAGGAGGAGAAATTGTCTACACTCAGTATAAAACAACAATAAAACAAGATCAGGGAAGGTTAGAAATCATGTATATGGGGGGCAGATCATGAAAAAAGTCTGTAAGAAATGCAAGGTGTTTGTGGACGGCGCAGTCTGCCCGATCTGCAAGGGCAACCAGTTTTCCGAGAACTGGAAGGGCCGCATCTACATTGCTGATCCTGCGCGTTCAGAAATAGCTCAGAAGATGGGCATTACCGTCAAGGGAGAATACGCCATTAAGGTGAAGTAACATGGCAACGTGTTCCCTTCTTCAAGAGAAAGACTATCCTCTCCTCAAGAGAAAGAATGTTCTCGTGCGCGTGGATTTTCCCAACAAGCCAACGCCTTCCATGAAAGACATCAAAAAG
>CAYJXC010000113.1:0-1753 GCA_964374075.1 Candidatus Woesearchaeota archaeon | reverse complement strand
CTGAGCTCGGAACCTTTATATATTTACTTTGCTCCTTTCGTTTGAAAAAAGATGGCTGATCCACAGGACTTTCGCAAGCTGATTGATGAGGATTTACTACAGCTTAAATTTTTGCTCAAGAGCAAGGTGGCTTCGTTTGATGATGTCAGGCGGGAGCAGGAGCAGATCATTGAAGCCATTAAGAAGGTGATGACGCAGGTGAAGGAGATGGAGCTTGTGCTGGAGCAGGAGATTCAGTTGTATAAGAAACTGGCTGCTGGATGGGAGAAGGCGTACGTAGACAAGCGGTGGGGAGCGATCGGACAAACGATCAAAGGGGAGTTGGAAGACTTCAACCGGGAATATGCGAAGACGAAGAATGTGTATGATGAGTGCATGGCGCTGCATGGGCGACTGCATTCCTTGATTACCCTCCTGAAGAACATGAACGTGAAGAACAAAGAGACGCGAGAGAAGGAGCTGAAGATGCTTGAGGACTTTCGACAGCGGAAACGGGACGTGAGCTCATGAGGCGGGGTTTTTTTGTTGTTGGTGTGTTGTTGCTGGGGATTGGCGTGGAACCTTACCTTGCAGGATGGGGGTTGCCTGCGAGTGTAGCGAACGTGCTTTCACAGGTACCCACGTTTTCCTTGAGTCGATGGATTTTTGTTGGGGTGGGAGTGCTGCTTCTTGCGTTTAGCTTTCGAAGGGTGTGAGGTGACGGCATGGCACAGAATGTTGACCTTTACCAACAGTTGTCACGACTGAAGCGAAAGACTTTTTGGTTAAAGATGGAACTGATGATGTTTGGAGTGCTAGCGTTGTTTGTGGGACTGTATCCTGTGCTGCTGGAGCAAGGAGCTCTTCCTCCTGTCTTTAGCATTTTGCCTGTGGAGGGAGCTGGCTATCGCACGGTGCTGATGGTGCTTGGTGGATTGGCGTTGATCTTGGGTTTTCGCACCACACGCCGCTGATGAAGGGAAATCTTTAAATAGTATCGAGAGGGTGTAGATACGTTAAGAGGTTATCTTCATGATTCCTATGGGACAGAAAAAAGGGGATATTGAACTTGGGAAAATAGTGACGCTCATTATTGTTGCTGTCGTGTTGATTGTGGTGGTGGCGTTTTTCTTGGGTGGTGCTACGGGGATTACGAAGGCCATTAGAGGAGTGTTCTTTGGCGTGACTGCTGGATCTGATAGAGGGTTGGCGATTGAGAATTGCAAGCAGTATTGCACACAGGCACAAGGATTTCCTGATGTTGAGACAAAACAGAATTCTCCTTACTGTACGTACTATGTGAGGATTGATAATAATAACGATGGGGAGGCTGATTATAAACTTGTGAATGGGGCGAAAGTGTATGATCGATGGTATTGCTCAGAAAAACATAAAGCAATGCCTGGTGATAACGATGCAAACCTTAATAATCTTCGTCTTCCTTGTGATTTAGGAACGGTTAATGGTGTTCCTGTTACTTGTACGTAACGCATCCTCCTTCTTAGCGAAGATTTAAATAGAACTTTGCGTGAATTTTTGGTATGGCGCGCAGAAAGAAAGGGGTGGCTGTGCAGACTTTAGTCTTGCTGATTTTGTGCGTTGTTTTGATTGTTGTTGTATTAATAGCTCTCTGGAAGATGAGAGGCGGGTAAAGTGGGCAGATTAAAGAAGAGGGAAAAAGGAGCTGTGAGTTTTGATATGGTGACCCTCCTCATCTTTTTAGGCATTTCTGCGTTCATCATTATTCTTGTTGCTGTGAAACCTTTCTTTTCTA
>CAYJXC010000112.1:0-1760 GCA_964374075.1 Candidatus Woesearchaeota archaeon | reverse complement strand
ATCCAATGATTGCGACTCGTGGATCAGAGAGGGATCTTCTTTACATCGCCTGCTGCAAAGAGTTTCTTTGGAGCATACTTGTTTTCTATGTCGTTCAGCGGACGACCCAAAAGCTCTTCGGGGGTTAGAGTATAGATTTTCTCCCCTTTTTTCGTCTCCATCACTCTTCCCTTCTTAAGAGGGGACATTAATAATTTCACCTATTGTAAAGAAGGTATTTGAGCGCATCGGACAAAGGAATGGATCACAGATTCTGTTAGGCTATTGTAGCGCGTCACACACAATCGTCAAATTATTATCACGCGCCTGCATAGAATTTGAAACATGGGGACAATATATAAAGAAAGTTATGTGTTTCTGGCAACTCTGCGAGAGGTTTCTTTGTACTGCTTGTTCATACAGTTTCCACAAACACATCACCATGAGCATCATGCCCCCTATCGTTTTGACTAGGGCCCCGGGGGTCTCTAACAATGGAGTTACCCGCCCGCGTGTGATCCCCTATACTAGTGGAGTCAATATAAAGAGCGGAGGATGGAAGGTTGGTAGGTATCTACTCGCCTGAATTTGTGGATTGGGGCAGGGAAGGGAGCTAAGCAAGGATGTCGAGAAAAATTGTTTATGAGTTCCCAAGCTGCTCAAACGATTCAGAATCTAAAGGCCTTCTTCAGTCCCTTTAGGATGTCCTTTTTGGTTTCATCGAGCTTTTCATCTGCCCTTTCCTTGACCAAATCCAACATTGCGTCCACGAGTGAATTTTGTTGCGCTTTCCTCCTAGGAGGTTGAGTATGTTTGCTGACCCTTGCGGCGCGGCCATTTGTTTCTAGCCTTGTGGTTCCCGTATGCTCTCATGGCTAGGCTCTTGTACATTCTGCTTGGGCTGTTGAGTTTTGCCCGCCATGAAACCTAAATCGAAGACTGTTAGCCTCCCATCCCCATCCAAGTTACCTTCATCAAGAGTACCTCTATCGTTATGTATGTCATAGATCAGCTTGAGGTATTTGCCTACGACTACTCTGGGAAGATCGTCTTTGTGATTTCCTTTGACCGTGACCCACCAATAGTAAGATTACCCAAGAAATCTTTTGAAAACGTTTAAAGTGTTGGTGCTCTGATCCTTCCTCTAGCGTGCGACTATTTGCTGGTACTTCGAAGCAATTTATTGAGGATTCAGTTCAAAATCAGATCGCAGAGAAACTGAACCTCGCATTTTTCAATTACTTCCGTTATTATCCTTCACCAAGCGAAAAGAATTCATGGAGAAATTCTCTGAGAGCGATCTCGCAGGTCTTCCAGCATTCGAATCTTGTTAACCAAGGAGTTATTCTCGAGTATCAACTTCCTCTAACATCAAAAAGGCTCGATTGTTTGATTTGTGGACGAGACTCTGATACTAAAGACAATGCGGTTATCATTGAGCTCAAGCAATGGGACAAATGCGAAGAGGCTCCAGGTGAGAAGGAGGTAATGACATGGGTGGGAGGAAAAAGGGAGGTCCTCCACCCCTCAATACAAGTCGGCCAATATCAAATGTACCTAGAAGACACGCACGAAGCTTTCCACGAGGAGGTAAACCCAATAGCTCTTAACGCCTGCACGTATCTACACAATTACAACTATTATCCCGGAGATGTCCTTGTCGCTGAAAAGTTCAAACAGGCACTCGAGAGATGGCCGCTAATTGCGGCTGACGATGTCAACCGACAGGAACACTATCTAACTCCGAAACTGGAGCAAGGTAGCGGCATAGATGTCCTACG
>CAYJXC010000111.1:0-1776 GCA_964374075.1 Candidatus Woesearchaeota archaeon | reverse complement strand
TGGCACCAAAATCAGAACTCAGAACTACATTTTTCAGAGACTTTCAACAGAACCTCTTTACCCATAACTCTTAAAAAGTCTTGACTATTGGAGAGTAGTTATGAAAGTTCATCTTATCCTCTTCTTGATGGTCTTTGTAAGCCTCTCCTCTTTGACTAGTGCCTTACAACTCAGGGAGCAGCTGCATGAGATAACGTTGCATGACCTATACATCAGCGATGATTCCTTACAATGTCAGAAGCATATGCTTGTGTATGTTGGTGTCAAGAATGAAGGAACAGCAGAAGAACGCGTGTATGCAGAACTGCTGAGTCCTAAACTCCAAGTGCAGAGCTTTTCCTCACCTTTGCTCATAAAACCAGGAACTCGTCAGCATATCAGTATTCCCTTAGTCTTTGCAGAAGAGCCGCAAGGCACATTCGAGTTTGAAGCAAGACTCTATACGACTGGTGATGGCATCAAGCGTACCTTCAAGACCTTTACCTTTCTAGGATGTCCAACAGCAAAAGTAACATCCCTTATTCCTGAACAACAACATCCTCCCAAGCTAATACCTCCTCCAAAACCACAACCGCAATCCCCAGATCCTTTGTTGCTAATCACAAGTATCTTAGCCATCTTGGTAGCAACACTTGCCCTCATTACCTTGTTTAGACTCCACACCAAGGCTTAAACCCGCTACTCAGATACTACCCGAAAGATTTATATAGCGGTTATAACTTGGCAATAACAACATCATGAACTGTGTTCAATGGTATGGGGGGTATGAACTACTATGAAATTAACACTATGGGTTGCATTATTGGTTGCATTCGTTGCATCTGCCAGTGTAGTATTTGCAGCTGCACCAGATTATGATATTATCTCTGTAGAGGTGAATGATCTTCAGGCCTTTGGTGGCGGTACTCCTATTCCTAATTTAGATGTTGAGCGTGGTGATACCTTGGAGATAGAAGTGGTTGTCCAGGGAAATGCTACCATTCCAGGCAATCAAGTGCCTGATGTTCGTGTAGAAGCCAAGATCATTGGCTATGAATTTGGTACTATCTCTGATATATCAGACATCTTCTCTATTGATGAAGGACTCGTGTACAAAAAGAAATTAACCTTGGTTGTTCCAGAAGACATCGATGCTTCAGAAAAATACACCTTAAGAATTGAAGTCTCTGATCCCATCAATGAAGAACAAGTGGAATTTACATTGAACATTGATGAACAACGGCATTCCTTGAATATTTTTGACATTGTCGTCAACCCAAGCACTACGATCATGGCAGGACAACCACTCTTTCCTATAGTCAGGGTTGAGAACTTAGGAGAAAAGCGGGAAGATGACATTCGTGTCACTGTTTCCATCCCTGAATTAGGCGTTTCCACATCCAACTTCATCGATGAATTGATTACAGAAGATCAAGAGGAGACAAATATCTTCAGACTAGATGAGCAGAGCTCCCAGCAGTTAGACTTTTTATTGAGGATTCCAGAGGATGCTAAAACAGGAGAATATGCCTTGAAGGTTGATGTGTTGTACAATCGGGGTCACTCCTTGTTGACAGAAACTCGAAAGATCTTCGTCAAAGGCATTGAAAAGCCAAAGCAGGTTGATACCATCATCAACATTGACAGCACGAGCAAGCGTGTTGACCAGGGCCAGGAAGTGGGCTATAAGATCATGTTTGCCAATGTAGGAACAGAAAAAGGCATGTACACGATCCAGGTTGATGGCGTGTCTGGCTGGGGCCAATCTCGCGTTGCGCCTGGGTTCATCACAGTCAA
>CAYJXC010000110.1:0-1784 GCA_964374075.1 Candidatus Woesearchaeota archaeon | reverse complement strand
AGCTACGCTCCACAATCTTTCTCTTAGAATTTTATGAGATTTTCAACAGCGCCGTAGCGGAAAGCTTTTATATGATGCGGTGCATGAAGGCGTTATGCGTGCAACCTTCCTCAGTGTGTGGACTCTTTTTTTGGTGATGTTCTTTTTCTTAAGCGCTTCCCTTGTGGATGCTGCTGTCATCAAGGGATCTGTCTATACTCTTTACCTTGATACCCTTGACAAGGCAGTTATCACCATTGATAGCACACCACAACAGACGATGGTGTCCAAGGGAGGGGCGTACTCTTTTACTATTCCTCGTGGACGATACACGCTGCGTGCCGTCTATGAGGAGAATGATATTGTGCATACTGCTGCAGAACAGCTTCTTATCACGGCTGACGGAGAGTATGTTGTTGATTTGATCCTCGTGCCAGAGATTGAGGAAGGATTAGTATTGGACAATGAGGCACAGGAGGAGTTTGGCACTTTTGAAGCGCAGACTTCACCCTTGGGATTTGTGATTACGATGATTATGATCCTGTTCTTTTTGATGTACATCATTCTGACGAAGGCGCACTTCATTCAGGAGGAGCAGGAGACTCCCCGGAAACCAGAGACGCCTGTGCAGCCTGTGCAGCAACCCTCTGTTGAACACGCTGTTCCGCTTGCAGAAGGAGAGGATGCGGCGGAGAAGATTCTTGCTTTCATTCGAGAGAGCGGCGGGAGAGTGACGCAGAAGGAACTACGCAAGACCTTCCAGCTGAGCGAGGCGAAAATTTCCCTGCTGGTTGCCGAGCTGGAAGCAAAGAACGTGATTCGCAAGATCAAGAAAGGGCGTGGCAACATTCTTGTGTTAGCGTCATGAACACGGAGAAAAGAACAGCACTGGAGCGCGTGAAGATTCTTTTACGCGAAGCTGATGCAGTCTTTCCTTCCTTTCCTGAGAGAAGCCATCGCTATGTGCAGCAGGCACGCCGGATTGCGATGAAGGTACGGTTGAAGTTACCACGCTCGCTGAAGAGACAGTTCTGCAAGCACTGCTCTCATTTCTTGAGGCCTGGCGTGAATGCACGGGTGAGAACACGCAACAGGATGGTGGTTGTTTACTGCCACCACTGCAAGAGATTCCAACGCTTTGGCATGGGTTGAGATGCGGGGGCCTGTTTTTTTGTTGCATATTCTTTGTAGATGGGAGGCCACTCCTTTTTATACCACTCCTTTTCCATCTTGATGGCGTGCTTGAAGCCACGCTTGATGAGTTCTTTGTTCACGATGTTGCCCTTGTGCGGGTGGCTGTGCTGGCGAGGGAGATGGGAATGAAAGCCGTGCAGGTAGTGCACAATCTCGTGCGCGATCGTTATTTTGATGACCTCTTCGGGAACGCGCAGATCTTGAAAGAGGGTGTTGATAGCAATTTCTGTTCCTTTCTTGGTGGATTTAATGTGACCGAACTTGTTCTTCCACTTCCCCTTCCAACGGATGGAGACATTCCTCTTTTCTACTTCTGAGAAGAAGAGCTGCCACAACTGACTGAAACGTGTTTCCAACCATTGTTGGTCGCGCATGTTCAACTCTTTTTGAACTGGGCTGTGCTTTCCATCAGGTCCACATGCCCTAAGAACACTGACCTGCAGCAGTAGCGCTTCAGGTGGAGATCATCCAACACCTTTTTTTGCGGCTCGCCTTTGTGCACGCGTTTTTGATATTCTTCCCACAAGTGGGCAATAGGCTTGCCACAGCTCATGCAACGAATAGGAATGATCATCACACACACGCTGGGGAGAGCTTTTTTAAAGGTTTCG
>CAYJXC010000109.1:0-1797 GCA_964374075.1 Candidatus Woesearchaeota archaeon | reverse complement strand
AGGAAGCATTCCTTTATGAAGGGTGTTCTCTTTAAAAGTTTTCAGGAAGTTTCCATAAGGTATTTAAAGAAAAGAAATGTTGGTAAAGCCATGCAGCGTGATTACTTGCTCCAAGATTTCAAACTGAAGCAGGATTCTATCTTTGACCTGACTGAGTTGTATAAGCTTATGTTTCGCTGGTTTGAAAACAATGGCTATGCGTTCCATGAGAAGGAGTACCAAGATCAGGACACACCTGGAGGCAAGCAGCTTACTGTGTTTTGGGTTGCGGAGAAGATGATTGATGCGTACATCAAGTTCGTGATTGAGGTGAATTACCTTGTTCTTGGCATGACGAAGGTGGAGATTGAGCGGGCAGGAACCAAAGTGTCGACGAACAAGGGAAGCATTGAATTCAGGATCAGCGCCTACCTCCTGAAGGATTACGACAACAAGTGGAGTTCCACACCTTTCATGAAAAGGGTGAGAAAGATTTATGATTATTATCTGATCAAGGAGCGGATAGAACGTCTGGAAGGAGACTTGATTATTGATTACCAAGCGCTGGTTGATGAGATCCGTTCGTTTTTAGCCTTGCACAAGTTCTAATCTTTTTTCCACGCGCGGATGATCAGGAAAACGACTGCGAGTGTGTTGAGTGCATCGGCAACGTTGAAGCTGGGCCACCATCCTACATTGATGAAATCAATCACGTGCCCTCGCAGGATTCTGTCTATGAGGTTCCCTGTCGTACCACCGAGCAGCATTGCCAACTCAGGATACGGATACTTTTGGATGGCGATGAGCAATACGATGACCACCACGACGGAGATGAGAGAAAGGATAAATGCGGAGGAGGGAAAGAGACCAAATGCCGCACCGGTGTTTGTTGTGTAGGGGAGAAAGGTGATAATGAGAACTTTGGTCAGCTGATCAAGAGCCACGACAGCACACGCCAGCAGGTACGCCATTCCTCTTTTCATCTCATGACCTTACCAGATGCGGCGCTGATAGCGCGGATTTTCTGGAGGGGAGGGGGGAGGTTGCTGCAAGGACTGGACCAAGCGCTCGAGCATTTCCAAACGGCGCATCAAGCCGTCCAGCTTGGCATCAATCACATCAATCTTGCTGAGGATAATTTCGTAGTTGCTTTCTGTAAAACTACGCGGCGCCAATGACTGCTGCATGAGGGGTGGCTCTGCCACAGGAGGATAGAGGGGCTGGCGGGGTGGAGGGCTGGCGCGCGACTGGGGTTCGTTGTACAGGTCATCAAATCCCATCTCTGGGCTTTGCATCTCTTGAAGATCTCCTTTTCTGAGGGGCTGATTCAGTTCTCGCGTGAGTGCATTTGCCTTGTGTTTTTTAGAAAACAATGCCATCTGTTCCCTCTTTTGTTGTTTGAAGAGATAATAAGATTTATAAGTGCGGACCTATTTAAACCTTTTGTTAAAAGAGGAGACTATGGCTTCTGATATCGCTATTGAGGTTACCCCTGGCACGATTGTGACGCCAGGACGCTTTGGAGCTGAGCACGCTCGCTACACTCTGGTGATGGACAGCACACAGGCGGGCGTGGAAGAAAAATATTTCTGGATTTTACGCTTTTTGCAGAACAGCAAACCATTTGGATTGAGCTACAAGCCCAGTGAGATTGAGAAGGTGAAGGACATCTACACTGCAGGCGAAACCAGTTCGTACTGGGGTTCTGTTGAACAGCGGAGAGGCGCGCAGATTGACAAGTTCCAGCAGATCATGGGGAATGTGGGGAATATGTTGAAGACATAGTTCAAATTGATTCGCGAGCTGCGCATCATGGAA
>CAYJXC010000108.1:0-1885 GCA_964374075.1 Candidatus Woesearchaeota archaeon | reverse complement strand
AGTTATGTCATTAATGGGAAAAATATCACCGTCTTTGGCATGAGCAAGGACAAGATCAGCGTTGATGTTGACGGTGTGCTCACGAATGTCGAGGAAGATACGATCACGAACGAATCCAAGTTTGTGAATGGCGTCTACATCCAGGTCATCGCCATTTCCAAATCACCTGCCCGTGTTGTCCTGAATATCACAGTCAATATCAACTGCGGCAACAACAAGTGCGAGGCTGGTGAAGATTTCACTATCTGCTGCACAGACTGCGGTTGTGGTGTTGTCACGCAAGTGTGTAGCTATAACCGGTGCTTAGAGAATATAACCAAACCAGGTGCAAAGCATGAATGTTTCACCAAGGAAGACTGCAATGACAAAAACCCCTGCACGACAGAAACCTGTGACACCTCTGCTTATCCCAATAAGTGTGTGAAACTGGATATTACAGCCTGTACTCCCAATGATAACTGTTGCCCAAAGCCCTGTGATGCCCCCCAGGACACTGATTGTGCCAAAGTAGACAAGTGTGAGACCGAAGCAGACTGTGACGATGGAGAAGTATGCACAAAAGACAGCTGCACAGGAACGCCAAAGCGTTGTAAGTATGAGACGACTGAAGGCTGTACGCTTGATACGACATGCACGCCAACAGGAACCGTCAAAGAAGGAAAATTCTGTGAAGGAAGAGCGCACCAATGGATTGTACAGAAAGCAAACAAGCAGCCCTGTGGTGTAGATTATGAATGTATCGCAGGCCTCTGTTCAGGGAAGGTGTGCGGCAAAGAGAGAGGAAAGACATTACTCTATGCCTTCTATACCATGGTCCTTATTGCCGTCTTATTACTCATCTGGTACACGGCAATGGCAAGAAGATCTAAACCATCACGACCACTTTCGGGTCAATCCTGATCCCATGGTCATCCATGATTAATTTAACCGTCTTCTCCGCAATCTTCGTTCCCCGCATCTTCAAGATCTCCAGTGCACGTTGCCTGACCCCTTGCTTCTTGAAGTGGTACAGCAGAATAATGGAGTCTACCTCAAATTGTAACTGCGACGTTAAATCATCAGGAGATATCTGGGTAGCCTGCGACGTTAAGACTGCCGTGCATCCCCACTTGTTGATTAGTTCAAACAATGCCAGTGACGATTCCTTCTGGCTGAGCTGATCTTGGAACAGCAGCGCAAAGGAGGTAATGCTGTCGATGACGAGACGTTTTGCCTGCATCTGTGTTATAATTGCATCTATGGTGCCTCCTCCTTCAACTAGCACTCGTTTAATTTGCTCAGGGCTATATTCCAGGAACTTGAACAGCCCCATCTCCTCATACTTCTGCAAGTCCCATCCAAAGTCGAGCATGTCATCAAAGAGTTTCTCCCGTTTTTCTTCAAACGTGATGTAGACTCCTGCTTCTCCCCGTTTAATCCCCTCAATTAGAAATTGGACAGCAAAGGTTGTCTTGCCAGAGCCAGCACTCCCAGCTAGGAGATTGATGCTCCCGAGTTTATACCCGCCCTCAATCATCTCATCAAACCCCGGAATGCCGCTCGGCAGTCGAGTGAGACGTTGTGACATTAAAACTCCCCCCTTTCCATGAGCGAAAAAGGAAGTTGCTTGGGATACACATGAACCCCGTTTGTGTCTATAGAGAAAGGATAAATGCCCAGCAGGTGATCCTGGCCCCTCATTTTGGAAACAGAGATGCAGCGCTCAAATGTAGCGCCCTTCCTCACTTTTGTTAACAAGATTAATCCCTGAAACAAAAAATCCTGTGCCCCATATTCAATCACATCAATATTAGCTACTTTTTTTTCTGAGGATGCTACCAGCGTGACATGTAACTCTTTCATGATCTTGATGAACTCAATGATCTCCCGCCGGAAGCTCATGGCG
>CAYJXC010000107.1:0-1893 GCA_964374075.1 Candidatus Woesearchaeota archaeon | reverse complement strand
GGTTTGATGAGCTCACGATGGAGAGCATTGAGGAATCAAAAGACATCACGATTCAAACCTCAGCAAAGAATCTGATCAATGGAGTGAAGATGAATCTGGTGTACAGCGATGCAGCAGGAAAGATCTATGAAGACACCAAAATCATTCGCGTGCAGATCAACAAGGTGCCGTGGTATGCACGATTCATCTTCTGGATGGCAAGCTTCTTTCAGTAAACCTTCCCAAAGAGTGCGAAGCACGCCCCCTGTTCTCCGCAGACCACACATTTCCCTGCCTTGCCGTGCTGATCAAGGGGAAGAATAATAGATTTCGCTCCATTCAGCTCTTCCTTCACCTTCTCTTCGCACGCTGCCTTTCCGCACCACGACCCGCGTGCAACCTTCCTCTGCTCAAGAGTCTTGGCAAGATCCTTCCAATTCGTCACCTCGGCAAGGTGCAAGTGTAAAATGCTCCGTGATCTCTTCAATAATGCATCCTGTATGTCATCGAGCACATCAGCAATCATCTTCTTTGCTTCTTTCGCTGCGACAGCACTCTTCTTGCCGGTATCCCGCCTCACGATGGTGACCTGCCTCTTCTCAATATCTTTCGGTCCTATCTCCACACGCACAGGAATGCCTTTCAGCTCCCACTCATGGAACTTCCATCCCGGCGTGTAACCATCGCGATCATCAACAAGCGGATGAAACAGGCCAAGAAGTTTTTCTATCTCCTTCACGTTCTTCATCACCTTCTCTTTGTCTTTCTCATAGTAAATAGGAACAATCACCACTTGGTGTCGTGCCACTCTCGGTGGTAAGATAATGCCTCTATCATCGCCATGCATCATCACCATCGCTCCAATCAGGCGTGTAGAAAAGCCCCAGGAATTCTGCCACGGCGTGTGCTTCTGTCCATCCTTTCCCAAATATGAAATGTCAAACGCCTCGGCAAATCCCTGTCCCAGATGGTGCGAAGTTCCCATCTGCAGCGCCTTCCCATCAGGCATAATCGCATCAACGCTGTACGTTTCTTTTGCACCGGCAAAGCGTTCACTCTCAGATTTTCTGCCAGGAATCACTGCGATGGCCAGCAACTCTTCACATAAGCGCTGGTATTCTTCAAGAATCTTCAATGTTTCTTTCTCACACTCCTTTTCAGTTTCATACACGCAATGGCCTTCTTGCCACAAAAATTCCCGCGTTCGCAAGAACAAGCGAGTCTGCTTCGTCTCAAAGCGCACGACATTCGCCCATTGGTTAATCCTCAACGGCAAATCTCGATAACTACGAATCCATTTCGAGTACGAATCATACATAATCGTCTCAGATGTTGGTCTAATAGCAAGACGCTCCCCCTCCTCTTTGTTGGCAATCCACGCAACCTCGGGAGTGAAACCTTCAGCATGCTGCATCTCCTTCTTGAAAAAGGATTCCGGAATGAACAAAGGGAAATAGGCATTCTTAACATTCAGCTGTTGTAATCGCTGGTTGAAATACTCTTGAATCTTTTCCCATACCGCGTAGGCATGCGGCCGAATAATCATGCACCCTTTCACAGCAGAGTAATCTGCTAATTCTGCTTTCTGCACTACCTGCGTGTACCACTCAGAAAAATCCTTATCTTTAGAAACCGTTAAACCCACCTGAACCTCCTCCTTTTTCTGTGAAGATCCCATAACAAAAACCTTTAAATGAGTCCTTATATAAACCTTTTTCCTAAGGGGATGTGGGCCAACCTGGTAAGCTTCCGCCTTCGGGAGGCGGCGATCTCGGTTCAAATCCGAGCATCCTCATGCATTGCTGGACTCCTATGAAAAAATTGTAGAGTCCTGCTATTATCTTACACATTCATGAATCTGTATGTATTTAGCTCCCCCGATCAGAGGCAAATTTAACCTCCGTTCCACTGAAA
>CAYJXC010000106.1:0-1921 GCA_964374075.1 Candidatus Woesearchaeota archaeon | reverse complement strand
AGCACTAGCAGCACGACAAAACCTCGAAACTCTTATAAAAGCAGGAATACCTGCGCACCTTCCTGACAACGACCTCGTTGCACGCGTACAACAACATAACACAACACTTACTACTAGTGAAGGAAGGATTCCCATTGACACCTCACGCGGTAATCTCATTGCATACTTGTTTGAAGAGCTTGTAGAACCTCATATCATTCAACCTACTTTCGTCATTGATCATCCTAAAGAAACAAGTCCTCTGTGCAAACCTCACCGTTGTAACCCTGATCTGATAGAAAGATTTGAGCTCTTTATCAATGGATGGGAATTTGCAAATGCCTATTCAGAATTAAATGATCCCGTCCTCCAGCGAAGACTTCTCGAAGAGCAAGCACAACAACTTCGAGCAGGAGAGGAAGAAGCTATGCCTATGGACGAGGCCTTCGTTCAGGCTATCGAATATGGTATGCCTACGACCGGAGGGCTAGGGATAGGAATTGACAGACTTGTGATGCTGTTAACAGCGCACCATTGGTCTCAAGACGCACCGCCAACAATTAGAGATGTCATTTACTTCCCTTTAATGAGACCTAAAGATTAGCAACCGATGGACAGGCATCATCTCTTCTACGAAACAATACAAACTGCCCTCCCTCGCACACCGTTTACGCTTGTCGAATACTGCTGCGGCTCTGGGACTCTTGGCCTTCTTTTTTCTAGGAACTTGCTTGTCGAACGTGTTGTTTTTGTCGATGTTAGAATGACGCGAGGCCTGGAAAGAACATTAGCCCTCATCAAAATCCCCTTTGAGGTTTCCCTTAAAGGAATAGAAAGCTACGCACCCCCCTGTAACTCTTTTGTCGTTGCTCTGCACGCGTGCGGAACCCTTACAGATCAAGTCATTATGCAATCGCTCCATGCGCGAAGTTCTTTTGCCGTTGTTCCTTGCTGTTATCAAAATAAACATAAACCTCTGCAACCAAGCAATCCTTCCCATATATCTTCAGGTTATTCACGCAAAGAATTCTATGATGCACTTAGAATGACTTTCGTTCGAGAGCATAGTTATGAAGTTCAGAAGCAGATCCTTGATAAGACTATCACACCTATGAATAATCTTCTCATCGGAGTCCCTCAGACGGAAGGAAGATCGCAACAGAAACCATCATAATGCGAAAGGAATGACTCGCGCTTGATATCATAGCCTGCATCCCACTTTTTTGTTTAAAATACAATACTGGAACGGTTATATAGATCCTTTTATCACCGATCAACATAATCCCCTTGTTCATTTTCTCAGCGATCTCCTTAAGAAACGATGTGACCATGTTCACTACAATTATGGATTATCAGTAGCAGATGAGAATATCTTCGCGACAATGCTACACGTTCCCGTTGTTGTCCTAGGACCAAAAGGTGGCAATGACCATAGTGCAAATGAGTGGGCATCGCTTCAGAGTATCTGCAATTTAAGTGCACTCTATAGAGAGATTCCTATTCATTTTCCCAGTTTTCTGAGAAATCAGTAGCTTACTCAAACATCTCAATCTCAATATTCACGTCTTCTGGGATAGGCACACGCATCACTAATCGTAATGCACGCTCATCGATTCCCAATTCTATTAACCGTTTATGGATGCGCATCTCAAAATTATCAAAGGAAGCCTTGCCATTGCCACAGGGAGACTTTCGAGTGGTGTGCTTGAGATGTTTTGTGGGAAGGGTAATAGGACCAGACATCTTAGTTTTCGTCTTTTCAGCAATATCCTTGATGCTGGTACAGACTTGATTAATCTTGTCTACGTCAATGCTTGTGATATTAATGCGTGCTTTTGCCATAGTTCTTCTCTCTCACCCAGCTTTATAAAGATTCCTTTTGTCCTCACAGTTCGTCACGATCTCTCTGCTGCGGGAGGCCTGCATGGGTACTGAGTCTTCG
>CAYJXC010000105.1:0-1945 GCA_964374075.1 Candidatus Woesearchaeota archaeon | reverse complement strand
CGGCTCCCAGCGACCGAACTGATGTCATTCCTGTTCTCGCGCTCAAGCTCGCGCTTCTTCTTCTCTGCATCTTCTTTCAGGTGCTCCTTCGCCTCAAGAAGCGCCGTTTTCGCTTCCAACGCGCGTTTTCGCTCAAGATAATCTTCAATATCCATCATGAACCGCCAAACACCTAATAGTAACTCACAGGTGATATCTCTTTTTAAACCTTTCTCCAAAAACTCTTCAAAACAAGCAAGAAATGAAGGAAAAAGGGAAAAGCCTTACTGAGTGATTCTGGTAGGGATGTAATCAAGAAGAAAGTGGTCAAGGCATCGTTCATGGAAGCGATAATCCTGCCTGCTGGAGCGCACCACAAAATAAAAGTGCTGCTTGCTCACAGCGCACCCCTCATAATCGCAACGCCCGGATCTTAATTCTTTCAGGCGAAGGTGGAGTGTTCCCCTCCCAAAGATCATTGCCTCAATCAACTGGCGAGCAAGGTGCTCCAAATCATCAAATTCTTCACGCGAGTGCTTCTTTCCCTTCATAAAAATCACTTCATGGTGTGAAGCGCAGCATCGTTCTCGGGAAAGGGATGGCATCCTTGATGTTGTCTAATCCGCAGATCCAGGACACCACTCGTTCCACACCCAATCCAAAGCCAGCGTGTTGCACACTGCCATATCTCCTCAAGTCAAAATACCACTCATACTTCTCAATCTTCTCCCCCTCCTTCTTCAGCGCCTTCTTTAATTCATCAATATCCGTATCCCTCTCGCTTCCACCAATAATTTCTCCATACCCTTCTGGTGCCAGCATATCAAAACACAAGGCAGTATCAGGCATCTTCGGATCTCTCTTCTTGTAGAATGCCATAATGGCTTTGGGGTAGTTCGTGACCATCAACGGCCTGTCAAAGTGCTTCATGATCAAATCCTCTTCAATCGTCCTCAAATCCTTCCCAAAGGGAATGTTCACTCCTTCCTTCTCCTTCAAGATCTTCAAGACCTCTGCATACGTCTTTCTATAGAATGGGGTCTCCACCCTTTCCAGCTTCTTCACATCCCGTCCTAAAATATCAAGCTCCTTCCTGTTCTCCTTCAACACCGTGTGCACAATATGGCCCACACAACCTTCAGCAAACTTCAGTAACTCCTCTAACCCAATCCAGGCAGCCTCCATCTCCGCCATCCAGAACTCGCTTAAGTGGCGTGATGTCTTGCTCCTCTCTGCTCTGAAGCATGGACTGATGCAGAAAATCTTTTCAAGGGCAAAGATTGTTGCTTCTGCATACAACTGCCAGCTCTGGGTAAGATACATTTTCTCTTTGTAATATTTCACTTCGAATAAAGTGCTTCCACCTTCACAAGCATTTGGCGTGAAGATAGGAGGAGCCATTTCAAGGAAACCTTCTTTCATGAAATATTCTCGAAATGCCTTCATCACCGTGTGTCTAATCTTCATCACTGCTGCCAGGCGCCTGCTCCTGATGGCCAGATGGCGCACATCCAGCAAGAACTCTGTGCTTTGATCTTTGGTAATGGGGAACTTCTCTGCTCGCTGCACAACGGTAAATTTCTCAGCCTGCAATTCATATCCTGTCGGTGCTCTCTTGTCTTCCTTCAGCGTCCCTTCAATCGTCATAGAACTTTCAATGGATACCTTGTCTAGCTCGTCCCATTCCTTCGCAGAAAACTTCTCTTTCTTGAAAACACACTGAATAATGTCAGTAGAATCTCTCAAGACGATGAACTTAAACTCATTGCTCCCCCTCTCTCGATACACCCATCCTCGAATGGCTACCTTCCCCTTCCCTTTTTTCAGGGCTTCTGCCATGGAGAAAAACCGCGCCACGGTGTATAAGATTTAGATAGTTCTTTATAAAGATTTAGTGAAAGTGCAAGTGGCAACCGGCGCTGTTGAAAATCTCTAGAAAAGCATATTAACCCGTGAGCCTTTCGGC
>CAYJXC010000104.1:0-2119 GCA_964374075.1 Candidatus Woesearchaeota archaeon | reverse complement strand
TGGTGCTTTTTCTCATGAAGTTTCAGGTTGCGGAATCGTGGGGTGTGGTGATTGGTTTGTTTTTGTTGGCCAAGGCATTAGTGTTTATTACTGATGTAGTGAGCGTGATGGATTTACTTGCTGCGATTGTTTTGCTGTTGGCAAGTCAGGGGTACTACTATTTCTTTACGTGGATCTTTGTCCTTTGGTTACTACAAAAGGGATTCTTTAGCTTTTTCTCTTGATTCTTATTTGATGTATCGATTGTTGTAGTGAACAATAAGCACTCCGAGCGCTATGACTGCAGCGAGGAAGAAGGTCGTGAGTGGTGCCACCACACGCAAGAAGAAGAATGCCAGAAGAGTCATGGTGAAGAAGAAAGAAAACATCAGGGGAGAACCGAAAAAGACTCTTGTTCCGTCAAGCGTTGGAAGAGGAAGCATGCTGAAGAACGCAAGATGGAGATTGATTGCCATCACGTGTTGCATGAAGGGGAAGAGGGGGATAAGTGCCTTGGCAAGGAATGCGATGAAGAGCGACATCAGCGGACCGGCACCTGCAATTTGTGCCTCTTCAAATTCTGTTGTCCTCCTGAATTCTCTTCCCAACCTTCGTGCTGACATGGTTTTGATGGAGGTTGAGGTGAGGGTGGCCACTTTGAGTACTCCTTCTGTCAGGAAGAGAAAGAGGAGAGGGATGATGATGCCGAGCGGAATGGATTTGATGGGGCCACGCAGGTGGGACGATGCTGCATATGAAAAGCGGCTCATGCTCCAGATGCGGATAGAGGATTCACAGCCTGCTCTTTTCGCTTTGATTTTGTGCGCTGCGTCGTAGAGAATGAGCGAGAAGAAAGAAAGCATGATCATGATGATCAGATTCGTAAACCAGTAGCTGAACTGAAAGGTTGGTTGTTGATCATCGTATCCAAAGAGAATGCCGAGAATGACGGCTGCAATGAGAAGTGTTCTTAGGTCTGCTGATGAGAAGGTGACCATGTTTCCTCTTTTTTCAGAATATGTGCAATGTCCTTTACGTGCCCTGCACCGACGATTGCGACAATCTTCTCTTGGGGATAAGAGTTCATTATTTTATATAAAGCTTTTGCCATGAAGAGATTTCTCTCTGTGACGAGAATGCGGTAAAGAGAGGGGTATTCTTTTTTCATGCGCTGCGTGAGCTTCGCGATGAGCTGTTCGCTGGGTACTCTTCTCAAATCGATCTTTATTTTTTGCTTGGGAAAAACTGCGCTCAGCAGCATTTCTTTGATGAGGTGAAGCTTTTCTGAGAGTGTCATCTCTTTCGAGAGCTTTTTGAGGGTGATGTGAATGTCCTGATCAATCAAGGCGAGGAGCGTGTTTGTTTCTTTCGCCAGGTGAATCGCTGTTTTCATTTCCGACCCTGGAGGGAGACCTACCATCCTGCCGAGCTTCTTTTCTGCCCACGCGCCTATGCTGTTGAACAAGAATCCCTTGACACCCATCCTTTGGATGTCGCTGATGTGCATCTTTCTGCGCTGGGGGTGAAGGAGGGCATCCATTCTTTTCCTGTCCAGTTCAATGGCAATGACCTTAGGCTTGTGGGTTTGAATCGCACTCTTGACGTCGTCCACGCTTTGTTGGGCAATGTGCGATGTCCCCACGAGAATGAGGTTTTGGATGTGCTGCATGGGGGGGAAATCTTTAAATAGTTTAAAATACTTCCGTTCCTCTATTCCTTGAAAGGAGGGCTTTGCATGCTGAAAGTGAAGAGGATGACACACGTGTATGATATGAAGGTGTTTACCGATGGTGGTGAATACTTTGGTGATGTTGAAGAGTCTATCTTGAGCGCCAACAAGGTCTTTGGATGGAAGGTCCGCGCCACGAAGAATTCATCTTTGCACAAGATTTTGGGCGGCGCCAAAGGGGTTATTGTTCCTCACAAACTGGTGAAGGCTGTCGGGGACATCATGATTATCAGCAAGAGTGCTGTGCCTAATTATCACGAGGAAGCAGAAGAAGGAGAGGTCGTTGAGACTCAGTGATTTCCTTTGCCGTAAAAGGGGTGGCATGTGAATACCAAAGACACACGTCTTTTTACTGCAGTTCTTCTTCTTATTCTCATAGGCATCATTGGCATTCGTGACCAGGGAACGATC
>CAYJXC010000103.1:0-2165 GCA_964374075.1 Candidatus Woesearchaeota archaeon | reverse complement strand
ATCTCCCTGATAGAGAGCTATATTTCTCAGCTTGATGAGTTTGATGTTTTCTTCTGCATACTTGTGGGCTGCTTTGTTCAACTCGATGCCACACACTTCTTTTGGCAATGCATTCTTTGCTATGACACAAGGGTATGGAGCAACCCCTGAGAATAAGACAAGAACATCCTCTCCTTTCTTGACAAGCTTCGCGATACGCAGGCGCTCTGATGCCAAACGCGGAGAAAAATAGCATTTCTCAATATGAAGCTTCAAAAAACATCCATTTTCCTTATGAAGAGTTTCTTTTCTTTTTTCTCCTGCGATGACCGTGATCTTTGGAGTGCGCAACTTTCCCGAGAACTTTCCCACTTTTTTTGCCACAGCCCTCACGTTACTGTGAAGAGACATGAGGGTTTGGGCAATCATCTTTTCTCTCTTCCTGAGCTTCTTCGGCATGTCGTTGAAGATGGCAATATCTCCAATGATGTCAAAAGAGGAGGGAACATATGCAAGCTCCTTTTTTGATAGTTTTGCAGCCAGAGCTTCTTTTAGTTTCATAGTGTTATCAGTAGCGCGCCAAAGATCATAATGATACACGCAAAAATTTTCTGACTTAGATTTTTGTCGTGGTATAGTTCACCGCCCAAGACTGTCGAGAAGAGGGAGGATAGTCTCCTGACGCCAAGAATGAGGGCAACTTCTGCAGCAGGAATAGCCAATGCTACAGTCAGAAAGACCCGCGAGGCGAACAGGAAGATTGCAGCAAGAATGATCAGCTTTCCAGCATTATGTATGCCATGCTTGATTCCCTTGAAACCGTCATGATACCTATGAAGCATGATTAAGTAGATGGCGGCCACCAAGAAATGCGTGACGATTAATAATGCATAAGGATCAACAGCATCCGGGTTGTTGGTATTGAGTATAAACCGCGCCATGACTGCAGCTACTGCATAGAGCACCAGGCCAAAGAAGAGATAATGAATGTATTTTGACTGCAGCATCACCTTGAACGGACGAAGAATTTCTGCTTCCCTGCTCTTCATATGCTTGAGCTCAAGAACATATGCTCCTAGGGTCACGCTGAGAATACCTGCAACCTGCCTTGCTGTCAGCATTTCTCCGATAAAGAAGAAAGCAAGAACTGCGGTGATTGCCGGGCCATACACAAAAAGAGGCGATGATTCTGACAGCTCCATGTGGCGGACTGCCTTGGTGATGTAGAGGAATGCCACTGCGTCCAAGAGCGAGATGAGAAACATCAACAGCCATTGCTGCTGCGTGATGCCGCTAAAATCTGCGATGACCAACAAGGGAAGAGAAAGGACGAACATAAACAATGAGATGACTGTTGCATACTCCATCGCGTGTTCCTTGAAGAGCGTTTTCTTTTCTGTTACTGAAGAGAGTGCGTTGAGCATTGCTGATCCCAATGCGAGAAAAACCCACTGCATGGTTAGCTCCACCTGCTCAAACCAGTTTGTTCTTTGTCCTTGTGCTTCTTGAGAATCTTTGCGAGAGTTGCGTCGACACGCTCTTCGGAGAAGTCGTGCTTCTTGACGAGGATATTTTTAATTTTCATTTCGTCCACTTCTTTCCATTTAAGGACATATTTTTTCTCTACAGGCATATTAGTGAAGAGGCGGTAGATTTCTTTCCAGTCAAAATCTGCATTGGCAGCAGCGAAAATCTTTTCAGGTGTTTTATATTGTTGAATAATTTTGAGAGCTTTCATCGGACCGATGCCGTGGACTCCTGTGTTGTAGTCTGTTCCGATTAGGATGGCAATGTAGATGAGTTGGTCGTGCGTGATATTCAGCTTGGAAAGGACTTTCTTGAGTTCAATGAATTCTGGAGAGGTTTTGACGATAATGCCTGAAGGAAGCTTTCGCTTCTGAGAGAGAGTCAGATTCGTGATCAGTCGTGGCGCACCGTGCAGCAAGCAGTCGTAATCTGAAGATGCCGCCCCCCAGACGTCTCCTTGCTTGTTGAGATAGGCCATTTGCGCATCTGCCTCTGCTGGTGCTTGGATGACGGGTAATCCCATGGCCTCGAGGAGCTGGACTGCTTCTTGCGTCATCTCTTTAGTGAGGAAAGATGTTTGCTTCGCATAGAAGGCCATGCGTTCAATATCTTCCTCCTACTTGGCTTTGTTATTTTTTTCCCGTGATTCTTCTTTTCTT
>CAYJXC010000102.1:0-2212 GCA_964374075.1 Candidatus Woesearchaeota archaeon | reverse complement strand
TGAAGCTGCCTTGAAACTGACCATTGTCAAATTGTTTAATGATGGCTTGTTCTCCCTTGTCTAAAAAAAACTCAACTAAGCTGTCTCCTGCAATATCATACACGAATAAAGAGTTATCATCGATAGTGCTCTGGATTTCTCCTTCGAGGATGTATCCGTCAACAACGACGATATCTTCTCCGTTGATATCTTTCACAATACCAGTTGCAGTCTCGAGAGGCTCCTGGATCTGTTCGATGATACCTGTCTGTTCTTCCGGGTTGAAAGGGGTGGAGAAGAGGTTTTCTGGAATACTTCCTTGGAGAGGGGTTGTTGGAAATGTAAATACGAATGGATAATCTTGAGAATTAACTAAATGTGTTGTTAATAACAATAAAAATAAAAACAAAATCCTCTTTTTCATAAAAATAAGTTATAGTCACTACTTAAAAATTTATCTCATATTTTCAACTGCTTTTATGTACAATTTAAGTTCCGGTATTCTATGAGGATTACTTGGAGAACCCATCGCCAAAGCTTTCTTTGCATAAACTACAGCTTCTGAATGCATATTAAGTTTCGACAAAGCCAAAGAGATATTTAAATAAGGTTCATCATATTGAGGGTCTAAAGCTATAGATATTCGAGCTTCTTTAATCGATTCTTGAATTCTTCCTAACCCAGAGTATGCTGCTCCAAGTCCATTGTGATATCGTGCATTCATGGGGTCAAGAGCAACAGCAACTTCATGTTCTTGTAAAGCAGTGGCAAAATCTTTCTTCTCGTATGCAGCAAGTCCTCGCTCTCTATGTATTTGAGCGAGTTCCTTATTGCCACGAAAGGGATGTTCTTTTTTAGTCTGGCTAACCCCTTCAACCACCCTAGTGTTGTCAGTAAGCGCATAGTCTGTTTCGCCTGATTGGTGAAGTGCCGTGTTGATTCTGTCTTTCAGTCTTCGATTGATGACGGCAACCGCGTCTTCATATGCTTTGCCTTTCAATCCTTTGCGAAGAATAGCTCGGTAGTCTTCTTTGTCTGCTGCATCGATAGGAAGATGTGCAGTTGCAACACGCTTGAGTCCTGCATCTACTGGTTCGAGCAGGCGGTGGAAGGAGTCAAGTTGTGTTTCTAATGTTGCGCGTTCAAGCTCACTCAATGCAAGAGCACCTTTGTTGTAATCGCGTCCTCGGCTGATGGCATTTTCATATCCATTAAGTAATAATTCAGCATCAGTAATGAGTGCGATGCGCGCGCGTAATGCGGGATCAACAGCGGCGTGAATCACAACATCAGTCACGTTTCCTGCATACTGAACGCCTGACATTCCAAGGGCGCGTTCAACAAGTGATGCCCATGTCCCAGTTTCATCTCCCTTCAAAACTAATTGTCCATACTTTGTAAGTTCTGCGGTGCGTGCGGCAGTGATTTCCTTCCGAAGTGATTCGAGAAGGGTGAGTGCATCAGCAACAGGAAGAGGAGAAGGCTGCTCTTGGAACAGGGGAGCAAGTTTAGGTGCGAAGAGGAATGCTCCTACAGTGTTCAGGAATGATCTCCGGGTAATGGTTTCAAGAGTCATAACATTTATCTATATACTTCAGTATATATAAGGATTATGGTTTAGAAAGCTAAGGGAAAGTAGCGCACCGGTCCTTCTGCAGGGTAAAAGCGGACTTCGTAGCTTCCTTCTGTAGGCACGTCGAAGACTGCTTTTAGCACCTTTTCTTGTCCCCTGCGGAGCACGGGACTGTATAAGCCAGCTAATCCATACGTGGTGGTTGCTTCCTTGTCAACAAGATATTGAATGTCCTCGTGATCATACAGGAAGAGGAACTGTTCCGGAAAATAACCATCTCTGTTGTTAAGGTTGGTTGCTTTGAGGGAGAGCACGATATAGGTTCCTTGTGCAGAAACGCTGACTCCTTCTTTCAGCCCTTACTCCGCATCAGGATCCAAACACTTCCCTGTAACACCATTCGGATTATTTTGTGTCTTTTTAGCTCTCCCGACTCGACCGCACGGTTGGTTAATACATGCAGGCAGTTTACCGCAAGGTACAACATCATATTCTTTGTTAGGACCCCACGGGAATGGTGGGCTTGTATACGATGGAGGTAACCTAGGAGGCGTTCTAATACGAACAATCGTCACTCCGTTCACTATTATTCTCTTCAACTCCGTACTCTGAGGAGGAACACGGTCATCACAATCACACTCCGCATCTCCACCACTGGAA
>CAYJXC010000101.1:0-2367 GCA_964374075.1 Candidatus Woesearchaeota archaeon | reverse complement strand
CCTGCATAGTTATCAAGACAAACCATGACGATGTCCATAGTAGCGTGATGGTCCACCATGTCTTTGCTGGGTTGCTGACTTGTGCAAGCAGAGAGTGCAAAAACAAGGAAAGATAAGACGAATAGATAACATACTTTCATGTAGTTGACCTTCTTTTGTTGGTTGCTTGTTTTTTTCGTAAGCTGATGCTCTGTTCTTTTGCCCACGTAATGGCATCTTCACTTATTTTTATATCTTGCGGGCAGTTTTGGCTGCAGCATCGTGACATATTACAGCTCCACAGCCCTTCTTTCTCCAAGAGAGGGACGCGTTGCTTCTTTTCTTCTGGATGTCTGTCAAACGACACTGTTTTCAGGATGGCGAGAGGTCCTGGAAAAGACTGTGGGGTGTGGTTGCGTATCACGTGGCAACTGTCGTAACAGATAAAACAGTCGATGCATTTCCTCATCTCCTGCACGTCGCGGACCTGCTTATCAAAGATGGTGTGGAAGGATTTTGTCTCGCGCAGAGAAGAGTAGGGTTTCAGGCGCGCCAGCTTGGCATACGCATCATGTGGATCAGTCACTAGATCTTTGATGACCGGGAAGACTTTAAGTGGGGTAATGGTCAGCGTGCCCTCGTGTACTGGTGTTTTGCACATTAAAACTGGTTTGCCATTGACTTCTGCAGCACAGCTCCCGCAGATGCCCTCGCCGCAATTCCACCTGAAAGCTAGATCAGGCTCGAGATGCTCTTGTATGTGGAAAAGGGCATCAAGTACTTTGATGGAGGGGAAGAAGGGTATGGTATACGTTTTCATCCCCGTGCTTCTAGCAATGTTAACTGTTAGCAGTTTCATTGGAGCAGCTTCCTCAAGTATGATGGCGGCAGTGGTACAGGACGCGTGACGAGGGTAAACTGTGACGTTTTTTTTGCGACGATGATGTTCTTCAGCCATTTCTTGTCATCTTTGTTCTTGTAATCTGTCCTGTAGTGCGCGCCTCTGCTTTCTCTTCTGAAGCGCGCAGATGCGATGATAGCATCACAGACTGGAATCATCGCAAGCAGTTCAATGTACTGTACCCACTCGTGATTATATGCCGGAGAACCACCCACTTTCACTTTTTTCATCATCTTTTTGATGGTTTGCAACTGTGCATAAGCTGCCTTCAGTGAACGCTCGTTCCGTTCGATACCCACATACTTCCACATCATGGATTGGAGCCGTGTTTTTATAATAATCGGTCTGATGCCTTGTTTCCTTTGGCATGGCTGAAGGATCCGCGCTTTCTCGCGCGCAATGGCACTCTTGTTGATGGGGTGTCTTTTCTGTTTTCGTGCATACTGCGCAGCATGCTGTCCAGCTTGCCTGCCGAAGACAAGGATGTCCAAGAGGGAATTGCCACCCAAACGATTTGCGCCGTGCACGCCTGCAGTGATTTCTCCTGCTGCGAACAAGCCTCTTACGTGGGTGGCGCATGTTTCAGCATCCACGCGGACGCCGCCCATGGCATAATGTGCTGTTGGGGCAACTTCCATGGCTTCCTTTGTGATGTCAATGCCGGAAAAATCGCGGAATTTTCCGATCATTTTGGGAAGCTTCTTTTCGATGAACTGCTTTGGTTTGTGTGAAATGTCAAGCCACACCCCTCCCCTTTGCGTTCCTCTTCCTTCCTGTATCTCGCTGAAAATGGAACGCGTCACAACATCTCTTGTGCTCAGTTCAAGGCGCTGGGGGTCATAACGTTTCATAAAGCGCTCGCCCTTGGCATTCAGCAGGATGCCTCCTTCGCCGCGCACCGATTCAGTGACAAGAATGCCTTCTGCGCTCTCAGGATAAATCATGCCTGTGGGGTGGAATTGAATCATTTCCATATCCTGCAGTTCGGCTCCTATAGTTAAGGCGAGCGCACAGCCGTCACCGATGTTCTCCCATGCATTGGTGGTTCTCCTATAAATACGAGCCAAGCCTCCAGCAGCAAGAATAACAGCCTTGCAAGCTATGACAAAGAGCTCTCCTGTGCGGAGGGAGATGCCTAATGCGCCACAGATTCTGCCTTTTGTCGCCACCAGTGAGGTGATGATACACTCCTCTAAGTTTGTGACGATATTTCTCCTTCTCACTTCAGCCACCAATGTCTGCATGATTTCCAGTCCCGTCCTGTCGCCAACGTGGCAGGTTCTTCTGTAGGTATGGCCGCCGAAAGCTCGCTGCATGATCTTTCCTTCTGGTGAACGATCAAAGAGCACACCATACTGCTCAAGTTCTTTGAGAATGTTGGGAGCTTGTTTGGTCATAGTTTCCACCATCTTCCAGTTATTGATCATTTGGCCTTCTTTCATGGTGTCAGCAAAATGAACTTGCCAGTTGTCTTTTGGATCGTAGTT
>CAYJXC010000100.1:1975-2419 GCA_964374075.1 Candidatus Woesearchaeota archaeon | reverse complement strand
CCTTGAAATTTGACATCAAAGGACAAGATCATCTCATCACTGTGATGACGGTGGCTGATGAATCAGTCACTCTTAGTATTACCTCAGAACCATTCACGATTACGGTCAACAAGGGAGAAACTGTGGATGTGGACTTGGATCGCGATGGAACGAATGATCTTGCTGTTACCTATCACAAGAGATTCCCACCTGGCGGGAGGCATGCAGACTTGACCTTCGCCTTAACAGAAACGCCAGCTGTGGAAACAGCACCTGAGGGCGAAGCAGAAACTCCTGAAGAGAAAGCAGCTCGTGAGGCTGCGCGCGCCAGCAAAGCAGGATTGCTTGTCACTCTACTGGTGATTGTCATCATCATTGTGCTTGGCTACTTCATGCTGAGCAAGCGCAAGAAATAATAAAGCAATAAAAGGGGGGGTTATATCTTGTTATCCATCTCTTCAAGAC
>CAYJXC010000100.1:0-1965 GCA_964374075.1 Candidatus Woesearchaeota archaeon | reverse complement strand
CTTGGCTACTTCATGCTGAGCAAGCGCAAGAAATAATTTTTTACTTTTCGTAATCTTTATATACACCAATGATGGAGTAAAAACAATAAAGGGGGGGTTATATCTTGTTATCCATCTCTTCAAGACTGCGTATCTCTTTTCGACAGATTATTATTTTTGTCGTCATTCTCCTATCTCTTTATACTCTTGTTTATGCTCTCACTATTCCTGGTGCAGCGTTTAATAGTAATCGAGATTTTGATAATCTCTCACGTACTCATACTCTTCGCCTCAATCTTACCAGTGGATTGAACAATATCACCAATGTGAGCTTTTATGCCGTTAATAGTACAGCATTTTGGTTTCTTATTGGTGTGAATAGCTCTGTGAATCTTAGTCAATATACGATGACGTTTGATACGACGGGGGTAAATTTTAGCGATAATATTAATTACATGCTTGTTGCCAACATTAGTAATATCTCTTCCAATGCATCTAACCCTGGCATTCTTAATGTGATTGAGGCAAATGTCTCCAACATTACTATTGATAACACCCCACCAACTGTCACGTTTGCTGGAAGCGGGGGCAACACGAATCCCGATACTGCTGATAATGCTACCTTCTTCAATAGCACCATAGTCTTAACCTTTAACTTTACTGTTATTGATGGAACTTTCCGTCATATGACTGGACCTTGTAATGTTACTCTTGATCCCACGAACAGCACTTTTGGCGGAAGCTTGAATGGTTCAAGTGAGTTTGCTAATAACACAAATTTTGCTCTCACTGCTATACTGGCTTTAGAGGGAACTCATAATTATCGTGTTCAATGTACAGATAATATTGATACCAATAATACTGGCAATAGCACTATCCGTACTATAGGGTTGGACAGGACACCGCCCATGATCAACATCAGCTTCCATGATCAGGTAGGTGCTGAACAAACACAGTTTGGCCCGAATGCCGACGTGACTGTTCGCTGCTTGCGTGCAGACCGGTTTGCCGGAGTGAACAGCACCGAGATTCTGCTGAGGAATCCTGTGGAACAAACATTAAACTCCAAGAGGCTAGACCAAACAGCAACAGACGCGTCCACGAGTCTCTCTGCCACAGAGTTCATCATTCCCTCGGCAGAGACAGAGAATTTAGGTTCCTATCTCGTTGCCTGCAGGGCGATTGATCGTGCAGGAAACCTGTACAGCGTCAACAAGACCTTTGATGTTGTCACCCAACCACCCAGAAGCACCAGCGCTTTTGCCATCCCTGGCTTCACCGCTCCTGTGGGCAAAGTGAAGATCAACAGCGGCATCACCTCAGATGGCGGCAAGTTAGGGCCTGATGGCATCTCACGATTAATGCAAGCGGGCGCTTCCTTGAAATTTGACATCAAGGGACAGGATCATATCATCACTGTTGTCACGGTGGCTGATGAATCTGTCACCTTAAAGATCAGCTCTGAACCCTTGACCTTGACAGTGAAGAAGGGAGAAACAACTGATGTGGATATTGATCGCGATGGCACGAATGATCTTGCTGTTACCTACCACAAGAGATTCCCACCTGGCGGGAAGCATGCAGACTTGACCTTTGCCTTGACAGAAACCCCTGCTGTGGAAACAGCACCTGATACTGGACAAGAAACACCAGAAGAACGTGATATCTTTGGTCTACCAGAGGGAAGTATGAGTGGTTTAATTGTTACCCTTGTTGTCGTTGTTGCAATTCTTGTGATTGGATATTTCGTGCTCACACAACGAAAAAGATAATTTTAAATAGCACTGTCACTGTCTTTCTTGAGTAGACTATGAAGCGTGGTTCACGACGATGGAAGAAAAAAAACCAGATGCGCTGGAAGTGGCAACGGAAACGCATGCGGAAAGAGAAGCGCAAGCGCAAGGCACAACTTGCCTAAATTTCTTTTTTTGGGCGTATGTGTTTAGCTGTTTTTGAAACGAAGCTCATTTTAGCCTTATTTTTTCA
>CAYJXC010000099.1:0-2429 GCA_964374075.1 Candidatus Woesearchaeota archaeon | reverse complement strand
ACATTGTAGCTCCTGGAACTGAAATCTTTTCCACGCGTTCGCGCATTGCACCTGCTTTCCCAAGCGGGATGTGCACAAAGAATCAAAGCATCACCCCGGGATTATACACTCTTGGTCCACACTATGCGACATGCACGGGAACCAGCATGGCCACACCACATATAGCAGGAATCGTTGCCTTGCTCCGTGAGTACTATCGCACTCAAGAAGGCATCAATCCAACAAGTGCACTCATCAAAGCAACCCTTATTAATAGCGCCGTAGACATGGGGTATGGAACACCTTCTACGGCAACAGGGTGGGGGAGTGTCAATATCTCCAAACTACTACCATCAGCAACAACAGAACTGTTTTTTAGAGATGAAACAGCCGGCATATCCACCGGGCAGTCTGCAACCTGCACCTTCACCAACGTTGCCACCACTCTTCCGTTCAAAACAACCTTAGTATGGTCTGATCCTGCAGCAGTACTAGGATCTACAAAAAATTTGGTGAATGATCTTGATCTTGTCATTACCGATCCAACAGGAACAATATATTACGGCAATGATATCGTAGCGCCCTATGATAGCACGCGTGACAACACGAACAATGTTGAACAAGTCATCATCAACACGCCACTTGCTGGAGAGTATACTTTTACCATAGAAGGAGCAAATGTTCCTCTTCCCAAACAACCTTACGCTCTTGTTATAACATACGAAAAACAGCAACTAACTGGCTCAACTCAGCAAGCACCATTTATATGCAGAGCATAAACCAGAAACTTTTTAAGCGGCAAAAAGTGTTCTTCTCTTCATGAGAAAAAGAGTGTATGTGTTATTTATTGTCATACTCCTGACAGTGATCATAACGGGATGCACGTCGAAGAATGCTGGACAGATCCATATTAATCGACAACAAGCTCCGCAAGGCATTCGGACCTTTCAAGAAACACGTGATTCTCTCTGCACAGATGAACAAGGGAAACCCATCATCCGCTTCTTCGCCACCTCCTGGTGTCCGCATTGCAAATGGATTAAATCAACCTACATCCAGGTCATGAAGGACTACATCGCAGAAGGGAAAATTACTGCCTACTTGTGGGAAGTGGACACGAACGATGATCTCATGCAAGAGGGCCAGCAGCCTGTTCCTGAAAGCGAGAAAGAACTCTTCAAAAAATACAATCCCAAAGGATCCATTCCCACCTTTGTCTTTGGATGCAAGTACTATCGAATTGGGAATGGCTATGAACACCTCAACGATCTCGAAGCTGAGAAAGCAGAATTTCGCGTCGTGATAGACAGTCTTCTCGGAGGTGAGCAGGATGAAAAGGTATAAGGGAATCATAGGAATGATGGTGGTGCTGTTCCTCACAGGATGTCTCTCAGCAGAGCGTGCAACACTCCAGCAACTTACCCAACAACAAATCCAGCCAGAAATCATCCCACCTCCCGCGCCAGAAAAAATAACACCTCCATCAACGCAACCAGTCAAAGAATTCCGCATCACTGCAGAGCAATTTCAATTCACCCCCAGCACCATCACCGTGAACAAAGGAGACAAAGTCCGCTTGATCGTCACAAGCACTGATGTCACGCATGGTTTCGCCATTCCAGAATTTAAGGTCAACATGCGCATAGAGGAGGGCAAGGAGCAAACTACAGAATTCATCGCTGACAAGGCAGGAACCTTCACCTTCTACTGTTCAGTCGTGTGCGGCTCTGGCCACAGCGAGATGCAAGGGACACTCATCGTCAATGAATAAGATCATCCACAACATCGTGATGGTGATAGGAATACTTGTTCTTCCCTATCTCGTATTCTTTTTCAGTCTCCACAGCGTCATGTACAACGAAAGATTCTATGACCAGCAATTTGCAGAGAATGGGGCTTATAGCATCTTCGAAAAAGAGACTGTTATGCAGGAAACGAGACATCTTCTCAACGTGTACCGTTCGGGGAAACCCCTCACAACGAAATTCTTTAACGAAAAAGAAAAAATGCATATCAGTGAGGTGAACAACATCTATCAGCAAGCTAAAAAAATAGTGTATAAAAGTGTTGCTGTCCTGCTCCTCATCATCTCCCTTCTTCACAAAAAGGAAAGAGCAGCAGTCATGCTCATGAGAGGATCGCTCGTGACGCTTGGTCTCATCCTCATCATCACACTAGCAATAACAACGGATTTCACTGCTTCATTCACGGCATTCCACAAACTTCTCTTCATCAACGAGAACTGGATGCTGAATCCAGCAACCGACAACCTCATCATCCTCTTCCCTGAAAGTTTCTTTGTGGCATTTGTCACAACCATACTTAAAAACACTGCTCTCACAGCTCTTCTCTGTTTAGGAATTGGAAAAGCACTTAATTCGCGTAGCACGTGTTAAGGGGCGCTGTTGAAAATCTCATAAAATTCTAAGAGAAAGATTGTGGAGCGTAGC
>CAYJXC010000098.1:0-2466 GCA_964374075.1 Candidatus Woesearchaeota archaeon | reverse complement strand
TGCCGTGCTGTTTATCATCACGTTGATCACTCTTGTTCTCACCTCTCAACAAGAAAACAAAATCATGGGAAGCACAACAAAAGCAGAAGTTCCAGAAGTTACCATCGATGACGATCCTTCGCTCGGCGACGAAGATTCCCCCGTCACCATGATTGAATTCTCAGGCTTCCAGTGTCCCTCCTGCAAGCAGTTTTGGAGTGAGACCTTCCCCTTGATCAAACAGTACTACATTGCCACAGGAAAGGTGAGATTTGTCTTTCGTGATTTTCCCATGAAGGAATTCGGCCATGTCTGGTCCATGAAGGCAGCAGAAGCAGCAGAATGCGCCAACAACCAGGGCAAATTCTGGGAGATGCACGACAAGATGTTTAATGAGCAGCACGTCCTCAACAGCCTCGTGAGAGAAGTCCAATATCCAGAAGAAGCACAACTGCTCGTCACGCTCGCCCAAAATGGAAAAATGATCTACGTGGACATTGCCCCAGCCGTTGAGCATCTCAAACTGTTGGCAGCACAAATTCACCTCAACGCAGCAACCTTTAACGAATGCCTTGACGCAGGCAAGGAAATCCATGAAGTGGAAAAAGACAAAGCAGACGCGGAAAAGGCAGGGGTGACAGGAACGCCCACCTTCTTTATCAACGGCGAAAAAATCCAAGGCTCCCTCCCCCTGGATGCCTACCAAAAGGTTATTGAACGGGAACTGTTCAAGTAAACACCATGGACCAGCAACTCTCGCGTCATGAACGACAGCAGCTGAAAAAGCAGCAGCGTGAGCAAGAGCGTGAGCAGCACGAGCAGCAACATGAAAGTAAACAGAAGAGAAAAAAGCTTCTCTGGTGGTCCCTGGGTGTCATCATCGTGGTAGGAATAGGATATATCGTTCTCTCCTTGCCAGAGAAGCCAGAGACACCCAAGCAAACAGGCCCGTACAGCAAGGGCCAAGTGCATTGGCACGCCATGTTGAAGGTGTTTGTCTGTGGCGAAGAAAAACTCATGCCGACTCCTCTCAGAGGACATCACCTTGGTTTACCTCTGTTGCACACCCATGAAGATCGCTTGATTCATATCGAAGGAACAATAGGGAAGCCAGAAGACATTACCTTAGGAAAATATATGGATGCAATAGGCCAAAACTTCAAGGACGATGAACTGGTAGACAGGAAAAACGGTGATCTCTGCAACAGCACACCGGGAAAGGTCAAGCTCGTTGTGGACGGAAAAGAGAATCCATTATTGACGCAGTATGTGATTAAAGACGGAGAAAACTACGTGCTGAAGTTTGAACCGTCAGAGTAAAGCCTATATACTACATACACATACATACACATACATACACAGATGGCAACGAAAACCATCTCCTTTACTGAAGACGCGTACGAACGATTAGTTGCCAGAAAGAAGGAAAAGGAGAGCTTTAGCGATGTCATCAACAAGATCACGAACAAAGTGAATATTCGTGACTTTTTTGGGATCCTCACTGCAGAAGAAGCAGACAACCTGGAGAAGGCACTTCATGAAGCACGAGCACGGAGCAGAAAGAGAAGTGCAAGGGGATTTCCTTTATGATGCTTGACACCACAGCACTTGTGGATATTCTAAGGGGGAATCCAGATGTTGATGCAAAGCTCGTTGAAGTAGAAAAGAAGAATATTGCTCTTACTCTTACATCAGTCTCTGTTTTTGAACTGTGGCAGGGACTTGCAGATGTACGCCATAAAGAAAAATCAGACAAAATCCATTTTTTACTCGAGTCTCTTGGCGTCTTTCTTCTCGATATTCCCTCTGCACAAGAAGCTGGTAGCATTCATGCTGTCGTGAACTACTCAGGCCTAAAGGCCTGAGCGTCCTGCTTCATCGACCGAACTTGCCCCTCAGAAGGAGGTATCGGAACCTGGGTTCTGATGGGCAGAGGTTCAATCTCCACAGGCGTGACTTCGGGCAGTTCCTGCCCTAGCGCTCGTTTCAGGATATTGATTGCGGCATTATGGTCTCTATCGATGGTTAATCCACAGCTGCACTGGTGGATTCGTTCCTGCAATGACTTTTCGACTCTGGTGCCGCAGTTCGAACAAAGTTGGCTTGTTCCCTTTGGTTCAACCTTCACCACTGTGCAGCCAGCGCTTGCAGCCTTGCAGCACAGCATCTGGATGAACCTCGACCAGGACGCATCAGCAATCGACCTGGAAAGAGAAGGATGTTTCATCAGAGAAGAAAGAGTAAGGTCTTCAACAGCAATAAGGGAATACGTTGTGGCGTAATAATGGGAGAGCTGGTGGAGGAAGTCATCACGCTGGTTGACGACCTTCTCATGGATCCTGGCAACTTTGATTCTTTGTTTTGCTCTATTGCGTGATTCTTTTTTCTTTCTGGAGAGCTTTCTCTGATGGTGCTTAAGCTTTTCTAAGGAATGATGGAGGTGCTTCGGAGGAGAAATCTTATGGCCGTTGCTGTCGGCTGCACAGT
>CAYJXC010000097.1:0-2491 GCA_964374075.1 Candidatus Woesearchaeota archaeon | reverse complement strand
GGGTAGCAACCGGATTGCTAAACGCAATCCCGGGAATCGTGACAGCAAAGACATAAGCAATATAGAGTGTGAAAAGAAATACCAAGCCTAAGAGAATATGAACGGCCCCCCTTTTGCTTATCATCCCTAATTCCATATCCATCAGGATGAACTGTAGTTCCTTATAAATCTTTCTGTCGTAACTGAACTGTCTTTTTTAAGGTCAAAAGCTGCATATCACCAGGAAAAACACGCAACCCTTTATCAAACACACGAACAGCATAGCGAATCTTGTTCACTTTGAGATAACACAACCCCAAACCGACATAAGTCTTCTTGTTTTTGTTATTCAACGCAAGTGACTTTCTGAAAAACTCGATCGCTTTCTCATAGGACGTCGTGTACGTGTAGTAAATGCTAGCAATGTCACGATATGCACGCGCTTTATCTGAATACTCATCAAGATGACTCTCATAAATCTTCAAATAGCGAAGTTGTTTTTCCCTTAACACATCAGCACCGCGCTCGAACTGATAGTGATGAATCCACAGGTCTGTTTTCAACACTTCTCCTTTCTCTCGGCAGCTGGCATCCACGCTCTCATGCACCGCTCCAACAAACCGAATGTTCACCTGATTGCGAAAAAGTCTGATGATGTTGCAGGAAATATAGCCGGAAAATGAGTGCGCATACCGCTGATATTTTTTGTGGAGTAAATTGCTCATGACAAGAGGTGTATATTGATATTGTGTCATATCATTAGTGTAACTGATCTGCGGAAACGCATACGCAACATACTCCTGTTTCAGCAATCCTCGAATCGCATCATGATCTTCGCGTGCAATCACTTCATCCGCATCCAACACCAAAATCCAGTCTCCACTCGCCTTGCTCAGCGAAAAATTCCTCGCCATACTGAAATTATCTCTCCACGGAAAGTCATACACGTTAGCAGCGTGTTGTACAGCAATCTCCTTTGTTCGATCGGTGCTTCCCGTATCCACCACAACAAGTTCATCAGCTAATTCCTTGACAGAATCCAGTGCACGAGCAAGGCAATGCTCCTCATTCTTCACAATCATGCACACACTCAAGCTCATAAGAACTTAGGGCGCTTCTACCCCTGTCCAGCGCGCCTTCTCAAACCATCGGTAACCAACACGCTCTAAAACCCCTCGCGGCGTCTGAAGGTCATAGCTCACATTGCCACATCCTTCTTCAGGAAGATGAACCTTTATCACAGGATACCATCCACTCTCCGAAAGATAGCTTTTCATCTCCAACGGCAACGTTCTATGGGCATCTCGATGAAAATAAAGCTCGCCATGGTTACCCACAAGAAAGGAAGAAAATGACAAAATCTCCTCAAGCAAGACAGAAGGAAGATGACGTTCTTCAGGAACAAAACTAACGCCTTGTAAATCAGCAGGTTGGTCGTCTCCCATACCCCTCCAATACGCTTTTAAATTTAAAAACATTTCCTTAGAGATGCTTCAGCTCATCATAATCATAGGATTGGTAATCTTCTCTCTCGTTATACTCTTCTTGTATGTAACAGCGAAAAGAGAACTCTCCATACTCCGCGAAGAGCACGAAGCACTGATGCATGATCACCGCAGCGCCATCGTCAAGCACGGCATGTCCTTCGAGCAGTTGTTTCCCTACATGAAAAATTACCCCTACAACCCGCGAAACTTCCGCTTCATCGGCGATCCGATTGACGGGATCAGTTTCGAGGAGGAGGGAATTGTATTTGTGGAATTCAAGACAGGCAATGCCAATCTCTCTGAAAAGCAAAAGAGAATCAAAGAATTTGTTCATAAAAAGAAAGTCGAATGGAAGGAGATTCGGGAATCATAGTGTATTATATATATAGTCTACGGGACCATGGGTAAGAGTGACTTTTGTTCAACCTGGGGTGCCTGCAGGCACGCAACTTCAGTCTCTCGAAAGAAAGTCTCAAAATCAATCCACGTCTTCTTCTGGAAAGATTTCTTTGCAAGCAAAATGACAGCACTTGGTTCATGTTCTGACACATATTCATACGCAGGCAAGATCTTCGCGAGTTCCAATCCGAATGCCTTCACGTCTTCATGTGTTGGCACATAAGCATATCCTAACCGCTCTTCCGATGCACCTGCGCTCATATATCCCTTTACTTCAATGAAATCAGGATCTCCTCGCTCAATCAAGGTCTTGTATCCTTCCAAATCACACATATTTTTTCCCTTCACTAAGGTGAGACGAATGACAGTCCTTCCTTCTTTCCCTCTCAAATAATCTAAGCTCAATAATAATCGCTCCCAAAAATCTGAAAAGAGGGGTTTGTCAATCTCTTTCAGTAATTCCTTGTTGGGTGCATCCACACTCACATACAGTTGGGTGACTTTTGCTAGGTTCTTGATGGCTTCTGGATACTGTGCATTTGTCACAAAGAAAGTGCAGATCTTTCGTTTGAGGAATGCAGCAATCATCTCATTGATGCGCGGATACGTAATAGGCTCTCCTGTCA
>CAYJXC010000096.1:0-2550 GCA_964374075.1 Candidatus Woesearchaeota archaeon | reverse complement strand
GTTTGTTTCATTAGAGACAAATTCTTCCACCGCACGACCAGTCAAACTGTTTCCAACAGAATGGAGAGACGACCAGAGGCTTTTTACATGATCTCCAATATTCTCAGATGGAGAAAAAATAACAAATCCAAACAGAATGAAAAACACTGCAGCATAAACATACCAATGGTGATGGCCGCCGAGAGGAGGAGAAAATGAGCTTCCCTTCCGTGTTGCGGAGGAACCCAAAGAAGGGGGGTGGCGGCCAAGGTAGATAGTTTTCACGTTGCCATTCTTCAATCTGACACTATTATAATAATACGGCCCTATCCTCTTCCCTTTCTTGGTGATATATTTCTTATACAAAGGACTCCCCTTTTTTTGCATAAAACAGCTTATTATTAAAAATCTGGTGTAGTGCAACCTATTTAAGCATTATGGTGGAAAAAGAAAACTAACAGGGCGCCCCTGCAAGACATGCTGTTGCTTCTGGGATAACAGCATGTATCTGCCATGTTTGGATTTCTACCGCATTGAAGGGATCCCGTGCTTCAACAACAACTGAAGCTGGTCTTTGTGTAAGAGCATGCCAAGTGATGACACCAGTAATCTGGTCAATGGTCATTCCCCGAGGAGCAGTAAGAAGAGAATAGGTTAAAACATCATTGTCTGGGTCAACAGCATTCACGTCATAGGTGTAGAGAGAACCCATTAGTAGTGTTGCATTTGGTGGTGTGGATGTGATGACGGGCCACCCATTAATCCATCCAGAGGGATCGGTGAAAGGGAAATTATCTTGATTGACAGAGAAGAGCTTTGGTGCATCACAGATGCCGTTGATGTTAGCATCTTGGCATCCCTCAGATGAAGAGTCATAATCTGACCAATAATTGCCCTCACTGTTCACACTCCATACATTTGAAGACCCGAAATCCTGAGCTTGGATGACATTGTCTTGGAAGTTGTTGTGATAAATTTGGTTGGTGGTAGCCCCACTGCTGATCAAGATGCCGCGAGCAAGATTCTCACGAAAGGTATTTTCTTTCACGACAGCTTGGGAAGATGCTTCTAGGCGCATACCATTGGCGCTCGCTTCGATAGTATTCCCTTCAATCACTGCAGTAGTGGATTGCCTAAGCCAAATGCCATTGTGGTTTGGTACATCAGATATGGTTGTTCTTTTGACCATAGTGCCTTGAGTTCCCTCGATGAGAAGGCCTGCTGATTGTGCAACATCATCAATGATGCTATCCTGGATAAGGGTTGTATTAGAAAGACTAAGATACGCTCCATTCTTTGCAGACGAGGTAATAGTGCTGTTGGTGATGTTGTTGTGGTGGGATCCACTCAACAGGATGCCTATTTGTGTGTTATCAATATTCAGATTGGAGAGGACAGTATTTGTTGAAGAGAGCATGCGCACGCCTTTATCATAATTCTCAATGCCACAGCGTGTAAGAGTGACTCCTGTTCTGCCAACGAGAGTAATGCCATCGCCAAGATAAGAGAATCCAGCACCATCTAAGACAGAACCTGCACAATCCAAGACCAAATTGTCACCCATAATCCTAATGCCATCCTTGAAGTTGTATTGCTGGCTTGCTGGTAGTGTCGTTGTTGCAGACACGGTACAAGAATTCCTGACGCCTGCCGAGCACTCGGTATTTGCCACATTATTCACCGTAACAGTGACGTTCTGCTGGGCTGTGACATTATAAGTATCCTTCACTGCCACAGTGACTATACCTAATCCATAAGTCTCTGCGTCAGTAAAGTTTGTTTGCCAGACAAAAATGTTCGGATTGGCTGTTGCTATAAAGCGAGGATTGGAAACAGTGTATGTCAAAGGAGGAAGACCATACGCAGTAATAGCTATGACAGCATCTTGACCTTCGTCAACCACAATATTTTGAATAGGATTTATGCTTGGTGCGTAATCACTAAAGACGCCAGTATTGAACATCAGAATGAAAGGCAAGTGATCAATGCCAGTTGCTTGGGTGCTGCTTGACGCTGAGCTTGAGTTTATGCTATAACCGGCATCACAGATGCCGTTGATGTTAGCATCTTGGCATCCCTCTCCAGGCTCGTTGAACTCCAGCCAGAAGTTCCCTTCGAGGGTGCTGTTCCAATAATTATTTCCGTTATCCACTGCAGATTTGCCATTGTTGAGAAAGTTATTGCGATAAAAAAGAGTGCCGTGAGAAGGAAATGTTTGTGAGCCAACAATGATACCTTTATTACTTGTTCCAAAGATATGGTTTCCGGTGATTTCATTATCGTTACTGGAAAGAAGATTCATCCCAGCCTGCGTATTGAATTCGATTCTATTTAACGAAATAAAAGTATGATCTGCTGTGTTCATCAGAATACCTTGGGTGTTATAGAGAAGAGCATTAGAAGTAATATTATTGTAATCCGCCCATCCAGGAGATCCGCCGTTAATATCAATCGCCATGTTAGTGTTAGTGATGACGTTGTCGTCGATAACGTTATAGCGACCACCGACAATATAAACTCCTCGTGTTGTGGTGAGTGTGCTCCCATTAATGATGTTTCCACTAATAAGAT
>CAYJXC010000095.1:0-2604 GCA_964374075.1 Candidatus Woesearchaeota archaeon | reverse complement strand
TCGCTGTGGCAATTCCCCTGATGATTCTTGTCGTGGTGGTGCTCATTCGCTACATGCAAAGCAAATGGTTCACCAGGATGGCATTGGGAAGTGCATTGCTTCTTCTCTATGTTCTCTTCCTTCTTGGTCTCATCGTCCTATACAGCTCAGGAGCAGCGCAAATTTTATAAAGTGAAAAAAGGCTGCTTCACCTCATGACCGTAAATCTCAAACCCATCAATACAGCAGTGCCCAAGCACATGGGTATTATTTTAGATGGGAACAGGCGCTTTGCCCAGCGTTTGATGCTGAAGCCCTGGCAAGGGCATGAGTGGGGTGCTAAAAAAGTGGAAAAGATTTTAGAGTGGTGCAGAGAAGTTGGCATCAGAGAGGTGACGTTCTATGCTTTCTCGATTGAAAATTTTCACTCCCGCCCAAAGCAGGAATTTGAGTACCTCATGGAGTTGTTCGAAAAAGAGTACACGCGCCTGAAGGACGACAAGCGGTTGGAGCAGTATGGCATACGCATCAACTTCATTGGGAGAATCTGGATGTTCCCTGAGAAGCTCCAGAAGGTGATGAGAGAGCTGATGGAAAAAACAAAAGCGCATGAGAAGTATGTGGTGAACTTTGCAATGGCCTATGGGGGAAGGGCAGAAGTCATTGATGCGGTGAAAAGAGTGGCGGACATGGTCAAAAAAGGAAAGTTGAACGTAGAGCAGATTAATGAAGAAACCTTCTCTGAGAATTTGTACCTGCAAAGCGAGCCGGACCTCATCATTCGAACATCAGAATCCCGTTTGAGCGGATTTCTTCCCTGGCAAAGTACCTATGCCGAAATCATCTTCCTTCCCGAAGTGCTGTGGCCGGAATTCACCAAAGAACATCTCGAAGAATGCATCGAAGAATACAAAAAGAGAAAAAGGAGATATGGAGGATAAACTCCTGCTAAAAAGAAAGAATGTTACAGTAAGTCCAAAGATATCCTTATAAAGATCAAGAGAATCTCATTCTCCATGCAGAAAAAGAAGCCAACATACAACACTGATCTCATCAAAGGACTCACGCTCCTCGCTCTCAAGAAGTACAAACACGTCAACGAGCAAACCATTCTCGGCAAGCTCATCGCCCTCAAGCCAGAAGTGAAGAAGCAGATTCCCGAAATCAAAAAAGAGATTGCACAAGTAATAAAAATATATCAAAAGCTTTCCCCAGCAGAGAGAGAAAAAGAAGCCAAAAAGTACGCCATCAAGATTCCTGCCTTCGCGCCGCGCGGGCGAGAAGGTGAGCTGCCAGAGCTGAAGAAAGTCCCAGGCCCCTACGCCTTCCGCTTCGAGCCCAGCCCCACCGGTCCGCTCCACATCGGCCACACCATTGTGCTCCTGCTGAACGCCGAATACGCCAAGAAGTACAACGGGAAGTTAGTCATCAGAATCGCAGACACAAACCCGGAGGACATCTACGTGCCTGCGTATAAGATGATCATCGAAGATGCAGAGTGGATCACGCAACAAAAAGTCATACCGATCATCCAATCCTCGCGTATGGAAGATTACTATCTTCATGCACAAACCCTGATCGACCAAGGTCACGCCTATGTCTGCACCTGCACCCCCGAAGCATTCAAAGAACTGATCACCCAGAAAAAACCATGTCCCTGCAGGAATCTCTCGACAGCAGAGCAGAAGGAGCGCTGGAAGAAGATGTTTGAGGGATATGAGATGGGCGAAGCAGTCCTCCGCATCAAAACAGATGTCAAGCACAAGAACCCTGCAGTGCGCGACTGGCCAGCCTTCCGTATCAATGATGCTCCCCATCCTCTGCTCGGGAAACAATATCGCGTCTGGCCGCTGATGAACTTCGCCATTGCTGTTGATGATCACGACAATCAAATCACCCATGTCATTCGCGGCAAAGATCATCTGGTCAATATGGAGCGCCAGATTTACATCTTCAAGTATCTCCAGTGGGACATTCCCGAATATATTCACATAGGAAGAATCAACTTCAAGGGCCTCAAGGTCTCCGCCTCAGGATTCCGGGAAGGCATTGAGAACAAATTGTACAGCGGATGGGATGATCCGCGATTGCCCACCGTGGCAGCATTCAAGAGAAGGGGATTCCATCCTGGTGCATTCGCACGCTACGTCCGAGAACTCGGACCCTCCAAGGTAGACAAGACAGTCAACTATGAAGAGTTCATCAAAGCCATCTACGCCTACAATCGTGCTCTGATTGACAAGGACACGCATCGTTATTTCTTTGTGGAAAATCCTCAAGAGATCATCATCGAGAAAGCACCCCAGCTCAACGTGGAAATCCCTATCCATCCTGATGTACCATCTCACGGCATGCGTCATTTCACCACAGCAGGAAAGTTGTACATTGAAGATGAACTTAAAAAAGGAAAAGTGTACCGCTTCATGCACCTTTTTAATTTCAAAGACATGCAATTCCACTCCATCGAGTTGCAGCCGAAGCTGAACGCGAAGCTCATTCATTGGCTTCCAGTCTCCAACGATCTGGTCACCGTCAACATCATCATGCCAGACACCTCAGTGAAGAAGGGCTGTGCAGAGCACACCATCAAAAACGTGCAGCCAGGTGAAGTGGTGCAGTTCGAAA
>CAYJXC010000094.1:0-2631 GCA_964374075.1 Candidatus Woesearchaeota archaeon | reverse complement strand
GCATCATTCCAGACTCCGTATGCTCCTGCATGTGTCCCTGGCACTCTTCCATCATGTCATCGCTCATGCCCATGTCTTTCATCATCTGCATCATATTTCCCATGTTCATCATGCCCATCATGTTGCCGTTCATTGGCTGGCTTTTTGGTGCTGCTTGACCAAACACCGACGCAAGACTCAACACGAGAACAATGCTTAATGCGACAAGCACCGCCTTGAGGTTTTGCTTTTTCATGGTTTTCCTCCTTGTTGTATTATGGACAGGAAGAAACAGCAATTGGTATATAATACTTGTCTGTTATACCGTTCAGAACTGTTCTGCATTCTTTCTTGGAAGGAAGACCTTATAGGTTTTGCCTTGGCGTTCGCGCTGGACAAGGTTCATGCGGTCGAGATTATTGATGATGGCTGAGATCTTTGCCTTGCTCCAGTTGAGCCTGAAGCGCAGAGAATCCTGTGTGATTTCTCCTGCTTTCCTGATTTCCTCCATCACTTTCTTTTCATCAGCAGACAAGGCTTTCTGGATGATAGAGAATTCATCCACTGCGGACTTTTCTTTCTTTGCTGAGCGCAGCTTCATGGAGAGGAGGAACGTTACCAGGACTGCAACGAGGATTCCGATGGTGTTGAGCAGTCCAGAATACCTGTTGGTGAAATTCATCATATGGTCTCCCATCATCATGGTGTGGGGCGGCGTGGCATCTGCCGGAATGATCAAAGGTTTGAGAAGCGTGATAGCAAGAAGATACACGATAACCCCCGCTAAAAGAAGGAACATCAGTTTTGCAACATCATCCATTTCGCCGAGGCTGAACACCACGTCTTTCTTCTCTCGTGAGAACTTTATAAACTTTCTTGCTTTGTTACTCTTTACAGCAATCGACAATCTTCTTTATCACTGCAGAGAGCTTGCTGGACCATTTTTGTTCTTGAAGGGGTTCCAGCTTGAGATCTGATGTGATGAGGTTTATTTTTCTTTTGAGGCCAAAGAAGAGAGCGAAGAGTTCGAAGGCCATTTCAAATAAGATTTGAGCATCCGCAGTTTTTTCTTCCTTGAGTTCCTTGGTTCCTGTTTCATATAATCGCATGGATGCAGCAAGCAGATGCTTGCTCATGCACCACTCTTCTCCCTGTGGATTATCAACAAGTTTCTTCATGGCTGTTGTTCTGATGTGGCGGATGGTGTTGAGGATGGAAAGATATTTTTGATCATTTGTTTTCATATAAGAAAAATATGCGTGCTCCTCCAGGCTGATGAGGTTCATCACACCCATGGCAAGATCTTCTTGTTTTGATAAATCAATGCCTTTCTTTTCCATCTTCTTGATCCAGTGTTCGGTATTTTCCATGTTATCGTGTCAGGAGATAGAGGGGGATTGTGGTGAGCAGCAGTGCCAACAGAGTGATCGCGACACCCTGGAAGGGGAATAAGACCCTGCCATTTATTTTTTTTATGATGAGGTGAAAGCCATATGCAACCCAGGATACGACACCACCCAGAAGACTACCAAGAAGCAATTTACTAATCCAGTAGACTTTGTTGAGCAGTGTGCCTGATGCTCCAGCCAACAAGACGGGAATGTACATTGATCCTGTGTCAATAGTGTACAAGGGGATCACGGTTAACAGGAATGATGCTATAACGATGAGGGGTGTTTGAAACTTGATATAGTGCTTGATTTTTCTTGCAATCCAGATGCCTGTTGATATGCCAAAAGCACCAATGAAGACACCGATGATACTTGTATCCACTCCCATCAGTTTCGCAGATACAGCGGCTGCGCCTATCGCTCCGGTGCACAGAGGACAGTGCGCAGCAGCGCTGACTGATGATGTGACTGCTATCACCAGCATGACCAGGATCAGGACGAGCACGTTCATCGCTAACATCCACCCACCATTTGTCCTTGCGATGAGGCTGTTCTTACTTGATCTGGATGCATGCGTGCCATCATCTCCTCATATGTTTCTGCCCCAGCACTTGCACTCTTCTGGTCTTGGGGGGACATCGCTTGCTTATGAGAGATGAGGCTGAAGAATTGGATCACTGAAAATATCAACAAGATCACAACTCCTATCACCAACCACGTGCTTTGCTTTTGTTCTTCCATCTTAACACCCTCCTACCATGTTATTGCCTGATTCCGCACTTGCACCAGCCTCGATGCCACGATATTTATTGGAGCCGAGATTGGTGTAGGTGAGCTCGATGCCCTTGCTTTGCAGAACAGCTGCTTTCTTGCTCATCTGTCCTGGAAAGAATAATGTTTTCAGCTTTGCAAGCTCTTCAAGAATTTCTGCGTCAGTAAATTCATTTGCATGATTCTTGATGAGATACTTTGCTAATCCTCGCATGGCATAACTGTGCGCACAACCGCACGCTGCTCTGCCATCTGCCGTGATAATGGAGTCCGCACCACAGCAGTACTCACAACTGATTTGGCTTGCAACAGCAATGTAGCGCTGGAGCTCTTTACCCTGCACTGTTAGTTGGTTGTCGAACACCGCCAGCTTTTTGATGGTGGCGTCAGCCTTCTGCGTGTTTGTTGAAGAGATATCATCAAAATTGACGCCGAGCTCAGGACCGTAGATCTTGGGCACTCCCCTTGGAATAATCACACTCATCAGCTG
>CAYJXC010000093.1:0-2691 GCA_964374075.1 Candidatus Woesearchaeota archaeon | reverse complement strand
CGCGTCGCGAAGATGCAAGATTTGAACAACAAACTCGCTGCAGTAACCACATCCTGCTGGCGGAACGACATCAAGGCATCAGAAGCACGACCCAGATAGAATTTCAGGTCGCACAACAGATCAACCAGCTTAATTGGCGGAGGCAAGAATGTTTCTACAATCTTTTCGCCCATCAGGGTTTTTCCCGTCACCCTGAGCTCGCGCAGGTACAGCGCTCGCTGAAACGGGACGACAATTTCCCCACGAAGAAAAAGTTCGTGATCGTACGGGTAAAGACGCACATCGTCGGGAACAGCAGCGACGCGACGGAGATCAGCTTCAGTAATAAGGTCTTCGCTCCTGAAAAGAGCTGCTAGTTCCCAATCGCTTCCTTCAAGTCCTTCTCCTCGTGCCCGTGATCCGTACAAGAAAACTGATGTAGCCCGTGTGTTCTGTGAGATAGCCTGAAGAACAGCAGCAATATCGTGCATCGGTTGACTCCTCATTTACAGAGATGGAGATATCTTGATTTTTGAAAGAACGACACTTTAAAATGCGCCCTTTCTATAAATATGTCAACAGGAGGTGTGTTTTTCTGTCAGAAAGAATTGACATCGAAATGATCCGACATCCCTATAAAACCTTTACAAAACCGGCGGACTATGTAATTTTAATTGTTCCTGTGTTCACATGGGAATCCTTAATGTTCATTGACAATCTAACCTGTCGGGAGAACACCTAGCTCCCACTAAACAAAGAAAGGAAGTATATGCAGCACTTCAGCCTTGGCACGAACGCTTGCCCCATGGAGTCTCACGTGTTGGAAGTGGTCGAACGAAAAGGGGTTGGTCATCCAGACACCCTGGCTGATGGCATCGCGGAAGCCATCTCCCTTACCTACTCCCGCTACTGCCAAGAACGTTTTGGTGTAATTCTTCACCATAACGTGGATAAGTCGGCCATTTTCGGCGGACTGGCAGAGATGGGGTTTGGGAAAGCTGTAATGCAAAAAGCCCACCGTTTGATTCTTGGTGGCCGAATGAGTTGCGAATTCGCTGACACTCCCATCGATTTCAACGAGATCCAGGAGCAAGCAGCGAGGCAATTTCTGAATGAGGCGTTGCCGAATCTTGATACGTCACGCTGGCTGGAGGTGCAATCGCTCACCACCTCTTCTTCACGTTCTTCCAACTGGTTCCGACCAAAATCCAGAGCTGACGTTCCAGATGCTGATGCGCCGTGGGCAAACGACACCTCAGCGTGTGCCGGATACTGGCCTCTTTCTAGCACAGAGAAAATGGCGTTGGCGTTGGAAGGGCACTTCTACAATAGGGAGGGACAATCGCGTTTCGACTATATCGGACGTGACATCAAGGTTATGGCTGTGCGCAATGCAAGCACTATCATGATCACGATGTGCGTGCCTTTTCTGGCCGAACACACTCCAAACGAGAAGTTCTACCTCGAGCGGCTCTATCAGATCCGGCAAGGACTGCTCCAGTGTGCAAAAGAAGTGGCAGCTGATCGGTATCAAGTCGAGCTGTACATCAACACTCAAGACCAGCGCAGCAATGATGCAAGAGGACACTATCTTCTTGCGACCGGCTCGGCGCTCGACCATGGCGAGGAAGGAATGGTTGGCAGAGGGAATCGCTCGCGGGGCATCATCTCCAGCATCCGCCCCTACAGCATGGAAGCGATCGCCGGTAAAAATCCGGTTTACCATGTTGGTAAGGTGTATGGATACATTGTTGATGTCCTCGCTCAGCAGATCGCCCAGCAGTTTGAATGTGAGTGCCACGTCATGGTGGTTACTCGCAATGGAGATCCCCTGTTTAATCCCGACCAGCTGGCTGTCCAGACCACCCATTCGTTGGATGCTCAGGAGGTAAAAAGGATCATTGAGCAGGAACTGCATACTCGACACTGGACAGAAGAAATCCTGAATCAGGAACCATTTCTGCCCGGACCAGGAAGGGGTCATGGCGTGAGGCTGTGCAGCAATTGATTGCTATCATACAGCCGCTATACTGCACTACATGGCTAATTCACATCAAAGGAGGACTGATATGAGTACCTGGAATGAAGAGTTCTACGAAGAAGGCGGAAAGTCGGAAGATCCTATCTTCCGCATTCCGCACAAGGATCTCCCGGAGTTCGTTCGCCTGCTGAAAGCACAAAACACGCAGAAGGTCCTTGATCTGGGCTGCGGGACGGGTCGACATGTCATCGCGCTGGCGAAGGAAGGCTTCACTGTCTACGGACTGGATGTAGCCGAGAGGGCGGTGGAGAGAACAAGGCAATGGCTAGCGGCTGAAAGCCTTGCAGCTGATGTCCGCCCGGGCGGTATGTACCAGGCGCTTCCCTACGAGGACAATCTTTTCGCTGGAGTCATCTCTATTAAGTCGATGCATCATGCGCTGGTAGCTGACATCAAGAAGTTGATCAGCGAACTTGAACGTACGATGCGGCCTGGTGGTATCCTTATGATTGAGGTTCCCAAAAAGGATCCCAACCGATACCCAGGGCCACATGAAGAAGTGGAACCCGGGACACTCGTCTTCTCCGAAGGGCCAGAGGAAGGTGTCCCTCATCACGTTTTTGAAAACGAAGATGAGCTGAAAATGCTTTTCTCTAACTTCGAAGCGTTGGATATTCATGAGACTGGCAAGGATCAGGCGGGAACACCAAGTATTCATTTCACAATGCTTG
>CAYJXC010000092.1:0-2718 GCA_964374075.1 Candidatus Woesearchaeota archaeon | reverse complement strand
TTAATTTGCTGGGAGGGGACATTGGTGGCGTCAGCATCAAAGTCATTGCCATGGCAGGAACCTACATCATCATTCCCTTCCTGAACATTGCCTTTATCCTTTTCCTCAACATCATCCAGCCGGAGCTGTAGCATGAAATTCAAGTCCGCGTATCTCATCAGCATCTGCATCAGCATCCTCCTCATAGCGCTCGATATCGTCCTGTTCTTCGGCACGCGCTGGTTCTTGGCAGGTCTCGTCATAGCAGTGTCCATCACCCTGATTCACTTAGGTATCGATAGTGCTCATGAAAACAAGCGCCAGAAAGAAATAGAAATCCAGTTTCTTGAATTCATACGAAATCTCACAGAGGCAGTCAAATCCGGCATCTCCATTCCGAAGTCCATCATCCACATCTCCAAAAAAGATTTCACCGTCCTCAATCCGTACATCAGAAAACTCGCCAATCAAGTCGAATCAGGCATCCCCACACGGCACGCCCTCCAGGTCTTTGCCCTCGACACGGACAACACCGTGATCAAGCGTTCCATCTCGATCATTGTGGAGGCAGAGCAGTCAGGCGGAGATATCTCCGATATCTTGACAGCAGTCGTGGACTCAGTCATCAACGTGAAGAAAATCAAGGAAGAGCGCAAGGCCAGTGCCTACGCTCAAATTGTCCAGGGCTATATTGTCTTCTACGTCTTCATTGCGATCATGCTCGTGATGCAGATCTGGCTCTTTCCCAAGCTCGTGGGATTATCCTCCAATCTCCAGGGAGGTCTTGCCGGTGGCGTCATCGGAGGTTCAGCAGGAACTTTCAACCTCGACAACATCTTCTTTTCCCTCATCATGATCCAGGGATTCTTCGCAGGCATCATGATTGGAAAGTTCTCGGAAGGCAGCATCAAGCACGGCCTCCTGCACTCGCTCATCTTGATGGTCACCTCTGCCCTCATCATCACCACGATCAAAGGAACAATCTAGGCCTTTCCAAAAGCTTTATATATTAACACCGTGTTAACATAACATTAATATGGTACAGGCATTGATTGATATATCAAAAAAAGCAAATCAAGTCTTGAATATTGTGAAAGCCAAATATGGGCTGAAAGATAAATCTCAAGCTATTGATATCATGGCTGATGAATATGCTGAGATGATTCTCGAGCCTGAGTTAAGGCCAGAGTATATAGAAAAAGCCTTGCAAATCAAAAAGCAGAAGGCCATCAAGATTGGCACAGTTGAGCAGTTGAGAAAGCGGTATGAGGAATGAGATATTCGTTGGCCATCAAACCGGAGCTCGATAAAGTACTTGTGAAATTGGCGAAAAAGAACAAGAAACAGTATGAAATCATCATGAAAAAAGTTGATGAAATTCTAGAAAACCAACAGCATTACAAGAACCTCCGTTCGCCGTTGCAGGACTGGAAGAGGGTGCACATTGATAGGAATTTTGTCTTATGTTTTTCAGTAGATGAGAATTCAAAAACAGTGACACTTGAGGATTTCGATCATCACGATAATATCTATAAAAAAAGATGAAAGTATACAAAAAAGGATTAAGTTATGTGGACTGGGTGATCAGCCTGGGAACCTTTCTCATCGCAGTCATCTTCATCTTCATTCTTATCCGCCCGCAATTCGAGCCAAAGAAAGACAATGAAAGTTTAATGCAGCTGGTGGAAACAGGCTTCTACGAAGATACTGAATGGACAACACGGGAAACGCCAGTCTTCATCAAGAAACTCCAAGATTATTATATGAGCTCTAGTGGTCCAAGACCAGCCAAAGTGATCATTGATTATGCATCAACCTTCCAAGCAAAAGTCATCCAAGCTCCTCCCTCATCACACATGCGAGTCACACCAGGTAATCCTCTCACCATCGAATGCGTCTCAGGGATCTGCACCAACGAAAAACTCGTGATAGTCTTCTCTCCGCTCAACCCGCAAAATAGAGACTATCCAGAGATCCAGCTGCGCTGCCAACCACCCGATGCAGCCATCTGCGACGCCAACGTAGGTGCCACCACAACAATCTCTGGCCTCAACGAACAACAGCTGGCAAGCCTCCCGACCCAGGGGTACACGACCCTGAAAAACAAGTGGAACTATCCCACGACGAATGAATTTGCTCTTGTCATTGATAATGCGAACATCGTGAGCAGTCCGCTTGTTCCCCAGCAAGCCAGCGTCTATGTCAAAGAACGAAAATATTGGAAACTCCAGAACAATAACCAACGAGAACCAATCACCCTCAGATTCCAAGTGTGGTAGCATGAGCACAAAAGGATTGATCAGAACATTGGAAGCTGTGATTGCAGTACTTCTTATTTTAGCATTACTCTTCTTTATTCTTCCCGAAGAGGAAATTCCCACGGGAGAAGTCCCTGCGCCAGTCAAGAATGCGCAACGCTTTGTTTTAGAGGAAATTGCACTCGATAAGAATCATCGCAATTGTATCACAGCAGACACAACCTTCCAAGGGAAATGTGAAGAAAAATGTCCACAAGTTAATTCTTTGATTCTCCAGAGTGTGCCCTTTGGCTATAGAGCTACCTGCGAAATCTGCAACACTGCCCTCAGCTGTGCAGCCCTCAACTTGCCAGCAGAAAAATCGATCTACACCGACAGCATCTTTATTTCACGTAAACCGGTGAACAAGGTAGTGCGTGTCTATTACTACGAAAAGTAGAATCGATCTTTATATAGCCCTGTGTCTATTATACCTTATTAT
>CAYJXC010000091.1:0-2737 GCA_964374075.1 Candidatus Woesearchaeota archaeon | reverse complement strand
GGCAGCTCGGTGCAGAATATTTTTCCATTGATCGTATCCTCGAAGAACTCCAACTGGATAAATCGGATGGAGAAGGCATTCCAGCAAGGAACTTCCTTGCGGCACAAGAACATGCGCTTCCACAGATCAGATATGCTGTAGAAAACGGTAAAGCTGTTGTGATTGGTGGGAATTTTTATCACAAGGAACAGATTGAGCACTACAATCAGCACTTCGAGGGAAAGGTGCAGGTTTTTACATTAGCTGCTCCTGTAGAAGTTTGCATAGAACGTGATAGCAAAAGAGAGAAGCCCTATGGTGAAGATGCAGCGAGAGCTGTGCATTCAATGGTTACTCGTTTTGATGCAGGCATGGTCATTGATACCACTGATAAATCTGTTCGTGATGTTGCGGAGGAGATAATGCGCCTCATTGGCTCTATCGAAGTGAGAGCAGCAAAAGAGAAAGATGCTCCACGCATAGCAGAAATTCATGTGGAGACATGGCAACACGCCTACAGAGGACAAGTGCCTGATGCTTTCCTCGACAATTTACCGTCTACTCTTGGGGACAGGACAAAGAAGTGGCAGGAGACGTTGCAGAAAAAGCAGCGAGGGATGCGCGTCTTCGTCGCAGAAATGGGTAAGCAGATTGTTGGGTTTTGCATCGTGAATCCCTGTCGAGATGAGGATATGGATAACAAGACAGTAGGAGAATTGGGTGCGATCTACATTGATGCTCGCTACATGAATCGGGGCGTTGGTTCAGCCTTGCAGAAGGAGGGATTGAGCTTCTTGGAGATGGAGGGATTCAAGAAAGCGACACTGTGGGTGTTGGACACCAACGAGAAAGCGCGTAAATGGTATGAGGCCAAAGGCTGGAAGGCCGAGGGGAAAACGAAAGTAGACGACAGAGGTGATGTCCAACTGCATGAAGTGCGTTACGTCATTGCTCTTTGAATATGATTTCTTATAAGAAAGTTTTGGACGAAGCAGAGATTGATGTGCTTCTTGGAAAAGCATCAACATTTGCCAACCTCCACTACAAATACGATCAGGAGACTGTAGACATGCTGAAGAAATACTTCACGCGTTCAGACAGTCTCTATTCGATAGTGCGAGACGGAGAGCAATTTGTTGCCTTTTGTTCGACAGATAGCGACTGGTGGGAACCGCAGTATTTCTTCCTGCGAGAAATCTTTGTGATGCCTGAATATCAAGGGCAGCAAATTGGTGAGAAATTGATGAGAGACAGTATTCAACATGCCAAAGAGCAGGGAGCAGAGGGAAACGTTACAGAAACAGCCTACGAAAACGTACCAATGCAGAAGCTTTGTGAGAGATGCAGCTTCAAGCAGTGGGAGAATCCTCAGTGGAAAGATGGCGTCACATTTAAGCTGATGTTCAGAGAGCAAAAGTAATCAAGTTTCATCGTTAATGAGCAGAGTTCTCACAGTTCGTCCTGTAAAATGTGTCTGATGGGAAGAAAGCCGAAATATAGCCCTCAGATGCAGGCTGCACTCTGCCAATGGCTCAGAAAGGGCTGTAGCTACAAAGATGCCTGTGCCATGGAAGGGATCAGCTACGAAACCTTCCGCACATGGCAGAGTGAGAAATCTGTGTTTTCCCTGTCGGCCGTAGCTCGCTTGGGCGAGCAGAGGCTGATGTGGCTCTAAAAAAAGCGGAGGCCGAATGTAAGGCAGCACGCATCGCAACCATCCTCAAAGCGTCAGAGAAGAGCTGGCAGGCGACATTCATGCATGGGAAGAAGCTGCTTGCCTCAGGATGCTGAGTCCTTCAGCAATCGGTCTATGCCTTCCAGCGCTTTCGGAATATCCCTCTCAATGGTTCCCCACACTTCCTCAAGATCGATCTCATCATACTCATGGATAATCATATCTCTCATCCCCGCCATTTCCTTCCATGGAATCTGCGGATTTTCTTTGCGAACGGATTCAGGAACGCGTTTTGCGGCTTCGCCGATCACCGCGAAATTTCTTTCGACCGCATACCGCAACACTGTATCCTTTTCCATATCCTCTTTCGCATGAACATGCTCGAGCAGGAAGCACATCGCCTGACGAATGTGCTCAAGGGGAAGTCTCGCATTCTTCATAGAGCAATTGCGGAGTGATAGACGTCATCCCGAATAAGTGGATGAACGGCTTTATCGGACACAACGTCGACATCACACCCCAGATATTCGCCCAACTCAAACACAAGTCCCCCGCGATCAAATAACGTTGTCCCCTTGCGAAACGTCATCAGAAAATCAATATCGCTTGCCTGGTTCTCTTCACCACGCGCAACAGAACCAAACACACGGACATTGTATCCTCCTCTCTTATCAGCAAGAGCCAAAATCTTCCTCCGATTCTTTTTGAGAAACTGCAGACGGGACATACGTACAGTGTACCATACCAACGAAGTTCGGTGCAGAAGTTTCGCGGCCTGTTTCGCTGGAAGCACGAGCAGGAGCGGCCTTCCATGAGGAGCGAAGCGACGAATGGTCGGGGTGGTGGGACTCGAACCCACGACCTCACGGTCCCGAACCGTGCACTCTACCAACTGAGCTACACCCCGAAGTAGGCGCATTGTAACGCTTCTCATTCGTACAGGTGAGTTCAATGTGAAAGATCACTTATGCCGTCATTCCCACATGCTCCTTGATTGCGGGGATTTCCTTCTCCTCGAGTCTCGTAGTGCGATCACTCAGGGCGAAGTGGCGTTTCTGCATGTTCGTGAATGCCCCCTTCAGG
>CAYJXC010000090.1:0-2762 GCA_964374075.1 Candidatus Woesearchaeota archaeon | reverse complement strand
GGTATTGACGTTAATTATGTCCATACCGATCTTTTGGAAGCATTCACACGCTATCGAATAGCTTTGGATAGTTTTCAACGCATCTCTAGAGAACGATGCAGGGAAGATGATCTCTATTTTGCTGATGTAAAAGAGCGCTCAAGAACAGATCATAGCACGATGACTCATCTTTTAAACCAGCCTTATTCACCCAATGATCCCTATGGAATTCAAAGAAGTAGGGATTTTATTGCTCTTCTTAAAAAACATAGGCAGGAATACGAAGCATCCTCGGCTACTCATAAAGCTAAAGAAGGTCCTTTTACCGTTGAAGCTGGACTTGCTGTGCAAGCATGCCGTTAAGCTATTCTTTCTTTCTGGGTTATTTATCGACGTCTCGAGACTATTAACACCTTGACCAGGGATGATTGGAGACGCGCTCAAACGCTGGACAGACAGGCAATGCAAACAGTTATGCAGGCAACAGACACGCTTGTGAATTCTCTCCACACCTCTTTAGAGGATCTTCCAAAGATTTAAAAGTCCCGACAACGCAACAATGCACTGCAGACAAGTTTTTAAAGAAAAGCACGTCTGAGAGAGTATGTTTATTCACAACATTGATCCCGTACTTGTGTCTTTCGGACCCATGTCCATTCGCTATTATGGGGTGATCTATGCCCTCGGTTTTCTCCTTGCCTACATGGCCGTCAGAAGAGCGATCAAGAACAAGGAACTCCCCCTCTCGATTGATGATCTCGATACCTACATGCTCTGGCTGATCGTTGCTGTCGTGATCGGAGCCCGTGTTGCTGAAGTGATCTTCTATAACCCTTTGTATTACTTTGCGCATCCTCTCGAAATTCCTGCTCTCTGGCATGGTGGCTTGTCCTTTCACGGTGGCCTGGTTGGTGCCCTCCTCATAACATTCTTTGTCGCAAAGAAAAAAAGAATATCCTTTCTCCACCTTGCTGACATCCTCTCCCTTCCAGCAGCTCTCGCTCTGGCATTCGGAAGAATCGCAAACTTCATCAACGGAGAGCTGTATGGCACACCAACGAATCTTCCCTGGGCAGTCAAGTTTCCAGGTGCTCCAGAATTCCGCCATCCCTCCCAGTTGTATGAAGCAGCAAAGAATCTGCTGATCTTCTTCGTCTTGCGTGCTGTCAAAAAACCGCATCGTCAACAAGGAATCATCTTTGGTCTTTTCCTCACCCTCTATGGTATCATACGTTTTGCCATTGAGTTTGTCAAAGAACCAGAAGCCATGCTCGGTCCACTCACCATGGGCCAAGTCCTCTCCATCCCCATGATCATAGGGGGTATCTGGCTGCTGGCCAAGAAATCACGCGCGGTTAAGGGTGGTGCGCAGCACCTCTAAGTTATGGTGAGCCTCACGAAGAAATTGTTGAACATCGCTCTTGGTGACAAGTTGGCGTGCTTCAAGGCGTGAAATCAAATTCTGCACGGTTTGCATGGTTGCACCCAACAAGGCAGAGGTGGAGGAGAAGGAGGGAAGAATATCTACTAGGGAATCGACCTTGATCTTCAGCTGCAGGAATTGCCGTTCTGTCCTAAGCAATGCCACCAAAACTTCTTGTGCAGTTCGATCATCAAGCACAGGTGATGTCAAATCAGGAAGCGTAAGCTCAGGCAACACCAGATCGCTGGGAAGTTCTCCAGGGAGAGGGGTTTCTGGCGAAGGAAGAGTTCCCTCATCAATCTGTCCATCGCAATCGTTGTCCACTCGATCTGCAATTTCAAGCGCTCCAGGATAGACAAGGTAGTCATAATCACCACAATCCACTCCGCTACAGGCAGGGCTATCATACCCATCCTGGTCAAAGTCGCAATTGGATGTACAGGCAGCATGCCCTACGCAATCTGGATCATCGCATCCGCGAAGCGTGTCACAGTCATTATCTGTGTCGGTAGAACAATCTTCTGCGACATTTGGGCTTACCTGTACATTGTTATCATTACAGTCTGAGCATGCAGTGGCACCATCATAATCTGCATCTGTAGAGGCACATTGGATGCACCCTTCATCAACCCGATTGTTGCAGTTGTTGTCTTTGGAGTCTCCGCATACCTCTGGTATGCCTGGCCTGATGGCGAAGTCATTGTCATTACAATCGTCTCCTCCTGTACATCCAATGGCTAAATGATTATCGTGGTCAATATCATGCACAGGAAAATGAACACAAACATCGCACACATCGCCGTAGCTGTCGCCATCAGCATTCTCTTGGCCTTGATTATATACATAGACACAGTTATCTCGATCATCGGGAATTGAATCTCCATCTTTGTCACCTGCGCCTCCGCTACAACTAGTGGGATAATCAAGGTCACATGCGTCTCCTATACCATCAGAATCACAATCTTCCTGTCCAGCATTACGAACAGTAGGACAATTATCGACAATATCAGGAACACCATCTTTATCCTCATCAGTTGGCTGAACCAGCGCTTCTTCAACACCCCTCCCCGTAATAGTATTGAAATAAGCACCGATAACTCTCTCAAAAAAAGCGGAAAATTCAAAAGAAGCTGCATTTACAAGAGGTAGAGTAAGAAAAAGTGATACAACCAGAAGGAAAATAGCCCCTCTTTTAGTTATCATAAATGTTCCCTCACCCTTTATGGCAAAAGAAAGAGCCCAGAGGTTTATAAACATTTCTTCATCAGAAAATGAAAGATGAAAAGCACAAAGACTCTCCCCTTGCGTACGTGTTTAGCTAACCGAAAAATAGTTGTAGGAGTTCCCTCCTACACTCTTT
>CAYJXC010000089.1:633-2781 GCA_964374075.1 Candidatus Woesearchaeota archaeon | reverse complement strand
ATGTGAAAGGGTACTAGGTCACCAATTCCCATCATCCCCTTTTCTTTTTCTAGCGGAAATTATATAAACACAGAAATGAATCAACACAAGAGGATGCGTCAATGATCAAAAAAAGATGCTTAGTAATGTTTCTCATGCTCCTGCTCGTGACCATGGCAGGATGTGCGCAAGCACCCAAGGGAACAAAAAGGTTAATTCCAGACCAAACAGGGCAACCATCACCCACCGAACAGCTCCCTCCACAGCAAGAGCCTTCCAATGAAGTGGTGGAAGAGATTGACACCTACGAAGGGTCAGACATTGATGTTCAAGAATTTGATGATCTCACCGATGGCTTTGATGGTCTATGATGGTGAAGATCTGAGAACAAACCTTTAAAAAACCGTCGATGTTCTAGAGAAGTGACAGACTAGGTCGGAGCGCTAGCCCTGCTCTGTAACTGTAAATGGGCTTCATGATAGGACCGAAGCTGGAGGGGCGGTGCTCTTCTTGGATCAGGGACTTGATCCGTACGAAGAAGCTCTGTCCTGATCGGTTAGTGTGGAGGAGAACCGGGTCAGGTTGGGAACAAAGCAGCCCTCATCCTTCATGGTGGCGCTTTCAGGGTCGCAGAGTGGAGGAAAGATCAAGAGCATCTCTGGTCTGAGAAGATCATCCACCTTTCAGTATGTCTGTCATTTATTTCTCTGCAAGCGCAGTTTCTGCAGCGCGTAACACATCATCCATCTGCCCCACCAAATGACTATACACACGCGTCAAGATAATTTCATAGAGTCCTTCTTTCAACAACCCATGACAATAAGAGAGATACTGATCAAATCCTTCAACCGTCAATCCATCGAGTTCCCTCTTCGGAATGCTGCACGTCATCTTCTCGCCTTCTAGTTGTTGGAATTCCACAGGTGCGCCAGCCTCCACGCGTTTCAACGTGACCGAAAGATGACAATCCCCCATGCTGCTGCCCACACTGTAGAGATAGACTGTATTCTGCCGTAACACAACAAGATCACTCGGCCTGCACACGCGAGCACGTTCTTCAAAGCACGACACATCCTGCCCGCAGTTCTCGCGCAAGTAACCAGTGTAATAGCCAACAACAAACAGAGCAAGGAAAATCCCGCCAACAACGGCGAGTCTTCCCATCAATCGCAGCCTCTTTTTGGGAGTGTTCATGGCTCTCAACTACGCTAGGTCTTGGTTTGTCACAATCTGCACTCTGGTGGCATCGCCCACATCAGACCCTCTGCCCACAAGGTATTTCACGCGCGCACGCTCCGCAACGTTCACAATATCCCTCGTAACATTTCCATCCAGCACCACCGCATGAATCCCAGACTGCAGGCTGCTCAGCGTGCTGGGCAGCTCACTCGTGGGCACCTTTCCCAAGATATTGGACCCCTCGTCCAGGATATAAGCTCCACGCGTCCCAATCAGGTCATCCAGCATCTTTCGAAAGTTGTCAGAATCCTGTTTCGCCAATCGCACGTTGCGTTGGAAGGACCGCTGCCGATACTCGTCCATCCGCTCCGGCCTCTGCTGTGCCGGCATCTGCGCTCGCTCCAGTTTTCGCTCCTCGTGTCGCATCGCTCCATTGATCTTGCTCAAGTCCAGTTTCACCTGTTCAAAGGCTATCTTGCTGCGCAGGGCCTTCAAGATTTCCTTCTTTGTCAATTCTTCCACTTCCTTCCCATCCGGCGCCTTCACCACATAATCAATCTCCGCCAGCGCTGCCAGTCCCCGAACAATCAAATCCCCTCCGCGATCGCCATCCACAAACACCGTCACGGTTTTCTTGGCGCACAAGTCAACAATGGTTTGGGGAATGTTCGTGCCATTCAGCGCAATCACATTCTTCATATCGCATTTCAGCAGATTCAGCACATCCGCTCTGCCCTCCACGATGATGATGTCATCACTCTCCTCAATGCTGGGCCCCGCAGGCAGACGATCGCGTCCATACGACACCACATCCATGATCTTCACCCCAGCGCTCACCTGCTCCTTAATGTCCCGGGAGTCAGGCAACACACCATGTGTCAAAGTGTTCAGTAATTGCTTCGCGCGCTCCACCACCAGATTCCTCTTGCTCACGCGCACATCCTCCACCTTCTCGATGGTCACCTGTGCATTGCACGGTCCAATCCGATC
>CAYJXC010000089.1:0-623 GCA_964374075.1 Candidatus Woesearchaeota archaeon | reverse complement strand
GTTTCCACAGCAGCAGCAATCAGCACGGTTTCTGTCTTGTCCGTGGAGGTGGGAACCGTAATCACCCCTTCAGTCTTCCCGCTCTTCGTCTCGAGTTCCACTTCTATCCGTCCAATCCGTCCAGAACGCTGCAGCTCACGCAATTCCAAATCGCTGCCTAGCAACCCTTCAGTTTGTCCAAACACGCTGCCAATGACATCCGGCTTATCCACAACCCCCTCGATGCGGATACGCGCATGGACAATGTACTTTGCAGAAACAGGACTGATCTTTCCCATAGGTAACGCCTCCTGGCTGTAATGTGTGCTTCATGTGCATGGCCCTTCTCGATGCTCAGGGAGGCATGTCCAAAAAGACAAGGTCGATGAAGTGGTGTTCCCAACAGGGACGTCACTCCTACGCTTCTTGTTTCACGTTCTTTTCCCGCAATAAGGAAAGGTGAAGATGAGTTGATGACCTTGTTCCTTCAGGTGCATACCCCGCGATGATCGTAAGTGGTGTCGCCCGCGACACTAACCCCCAAGCTCATTGCATTGGCGTCTCGCCGTACTCCATTGAGTATTCTCGTGGCGGGCTTACCGAGGGAGACATCGCAACTCCTATATATAGTTTGCTGTGAAACG
>CAYJXC010000088.1:0-2782 GCA_964374075.1 Candidatus Woesearchaeota archaeon | reverse complement strand
AAGGAGGATTCCCATGGTGGATCTCCATCGTCATCGTCATCATCCTCATCGGATTGCTCTTGTACTACATGAAATTCAGGGGAAAAGGCAAGCCACTCCCAGCAAACAAACCCTCTACTTTCCCGTTCATGCCGCAACAACCATTCTCTCAGCAACCGCAATCCATGCCGCGCATGACGTCCCAATCATCCTCAAAGAAATCCAGGATCGAGGAAGAGCTCGACAAGTCCCTCGAGGAAGCAAAGAAGCTGCTGAAGAAGATCTAGCCACATGAAAAGCACCAGCACAGTCCTGTGCATTCTCGTTCTCATCCTCGTCGGAACGATAAGCGTCCTCGCAGAGCCGATAACATCAACGCTCTACAGGTCAGCCTACGCTCCTGCAGAGACTGTGCAGTGGGAGCTTGCTCTTGATCACCCTATCAAAGAGCCGCAAGCGAAAGATTTTTCCCACACGCAAGGAAGTCTCAAAGTCGGCATTACGCCTTTCCTCAAGAAGATTGACACAGACAAGGATTAAGTTACGTTGGAGATGCTTGGAGGAGCTGTTTATGCTGTTTTGGAAGCGGGAGAAGTAAAGACCTATACTATAGATGGAAAGGAGTATGAGGTTGAAGTGTTGATAGTTGAGGATACAAGCCCAGCTACTGTTACCTTTAGTATAAATGGTGAGGTAACTGACCAGCTTGTTGATGGAGAGACAGAGATCTTGCAAGATGGGACTTTAATAGGAATCTCAGATATTATCTTGAATGAGGCTGGAGAGGCTGGGTCTGGAGATCTTGTGGAGGTTTACATCGGAGCCACAAAGGTTGAGTTTAGGGACAACAACTACAGCGATTCTGAGGTTGGCTATGCTTCTGCAAGCGAACTAGGTTTCGAAAGCAGGGTCGAGATTGATGAAGAGGCAATTGAGGATGCATTTGTGCAGATAAAGGGTAATGAGCTGAGCTCAGGCACAAAGTTTGAGATATTTAGCGTTAAATACAGACTAACAGCAGATGCGTTGCCTGGTTACAAGAATCTTTTCGTGCCTCCGGGTCATGGAGTAAGAGAGTTCTTGGATGAGCCGCAGGGAATGCTTGGAATTGATTGGGATATAAGGTATGAGGGACTGGATGACACAGGAGTTAGCGTAGTAAAGCTTGATCCAAGTGGAGATGATGAGTACAACTTGGAGTTTGAGAGCAGGCAGGGATTGGTGTACAAGATACCATACCTTTCAGCAGAACCTGGTGGTTCTTCTGTATGGAAGTTTGGAGATGCTGATGATGACTTTGTGTTTGTAGAGGGAAACTTAAGCGAGACCTCTATTCTCCCATCTCAATCAAACAGCACAATTTTCAACATAGGACTGCTTGACTTCTTCATCTTGTCTGATGTGCAGAAGAACAGAGCAGAGGGAAGGGGAGATACTTTCCCGGAAATACCAGCTTTGCCGACCCAGAACTTTACAAAGATTGGTGGGTTTGATGACACTTCAATTACGCATGTACTTAGGTACAACTCGATAGACACGGCTAATACGCAGCTAAGCTTTGATGATCTGGCATCAGGCACAAAAGAGTTTGTCTATGAGAACGTGGCTGTTGCACAAGTAGCTTGGGTTCTTGGTAGGGCGGAATTAGTATTTGGCGGAAATACCTACAAGGTTTACATCGCAAACATAACTGAGAATGGCGGAGACAACCCATTGGCAGTTGACATGGATAATGATGGAGACATAGACAGGACAGAGGTTAGGATCACAATTAACGGCGGAGGAATAATTGATCTTGGAAATGCAGCGTTTAGCGATGGTGGACAATATGTTGCAGGGCTAACGAATACATGGACAAATGCGCAGAACTCGTCGAAGTTTATAGCGCATAATAACGTCACTTTTAACATCACAACGTTATCTGAGAACTTTGATGAGAATAAGCCAAGCACTACTGAAGGAACTGCATCTGCAAACGAGCGATTAACATTTAACGTCGTGAACAGAACAAACAACAGAATAGGTATAGAAAAAACCAAATACAGCGAATTAATTTATGAGCCATATGAGTATGATGACAACTTATATGGTATGAGCGACTATGGTATCTATGTTAATGTATTTGACCCTGAAGGAACAGATGATGCAGAGACTGTCACAATGGAATATCCACTAGTGCAGAGAGGCGCTAGAGTATTTGTGACAATGGGTGATGTTTCGACAACAAAGACAACAGCTGGAGAGGTTTGCAGCGTGGCTGATATTGAGCTGACAAACATGTTGGATGCAGAAGTTGCAGACCCAACTGACTACAACTTGATTGTTGTAGGAGGACCATGCGCAAATGACATCGCAGCTGAGATATTCTTGACATGTGCAGAGTGGACACTTGGTCCTGGTGAGGGATTGTTGAAGCTGGCAGATAATGGAGACAAGATAGCATTATTGATTGCAGGTACAGAGGCTGTTGACACAAGAGTTGCTTCAAAGGTACTTGCCAACTACGAGGATTATGACTTGAGTGGCATGGAAGCGACTGTCAGTGGAACAATTTCAAGTCCAAGAGTTGAGGTAGCATAAGAACCTAGGGTTCTTATCAACTCCTTTTTTCTTTTATTTTTTATCTTTTATTTTTTTTCTACCTCTTTTATTTTATGACCTTGTTATTTAGAAGACTCGGAAATACCAAGATTTAAAAATTGATGATGACTACTATCTTGTTGTGGTCATTATGGGAGTTATCATGAGGCTTTTTGGCAGGGTTAGTTTTAGGCACTATAACTATATATTCTTGCTTTTGCTT
>CAYJXC010000087.1:0-2799 GCA_964374075.1 Candidatus Woesearchaeota archaeon | reverse complement strand
TATGAAGGAAAGCAAGTGTGTCATATCTCCAATGCAGAGCCATTTTGTCCGAACTTAAGAAAAGTGTTGTATGCGTATGTTGAGCAATTGAACTTATTGCATCACAAAACTGGAACATGCATTGTGATGGAGGGACCGGCGTTTTCCACGAAAGCAGAGAGTCAGTTGTATCAAAGTTGGGGAGCAGACATTATCAACATGACAACGTTTCCCGAATGTGTGTTGGCGAGAGAGATGGAGATGTGCTATGCTGCTGTTGGGACGGTGACGGATTATGACTGTTGGAAGGATCATGCGGTGACAGTGGATGAGATTCTAGGTACGATGAACAAGAACAATGAGAAGGTGAAGAAGCTGATTGCGTCGGTGATACCAGTAATTCCTGAGGACAGGACATGCCTGTGTAAGGATGCATTAAAAGGGGCATTGTTGTGATGGACTTGAAGAATGTGATACAAACGATTCCACATTTCCCTAAACTGGGCATTATGTTTCGGGACATCACGACGTTGCTCAATAATAAAGATGCATTCCAGTGTGTGATTGAGCATTTGGCTGAGCGGTATCAGGAGAGGGATATTGATTATGTGGTTGGTATTGAGAGTCGCGGCTTTATCTTGGGTGGGGCGTTAGCACATCGTTTAGGAAAGGGGTTCATTCCGGTAAGAAAGCCAGGCAAATTGCCGCATCACAAGATTTCTGTGGAGTATGAGTTGGAATATGGGATTGATAGACTTGAGATTCACCTTGATGCGTTGCACAAAGGAGCGAGGGTGCTGTTGGTGGATGACTTGATTGCGACTGGCGGCACGTTGAAAGCGGCAATAGAATTGGTGGAGAAGGTGGGTGGAGTGGTGGAGGAATGTGCGTTCATTGTGGAATTGCCAGAGCTCAAAGGAAGGGAGAAGGCCAAGGGATATCCTGTGTACTCGATAGTGAACTTTGAAGGGCACTAAGTCTTCTTTATTCTTTTCATGAGTTGCAGCCATTGAATAAAGGAAAGAGCGCGAATGCCGAACTCCTTTTTTTGGATGGAATGGATGGTGTCTAACGCAAGATGAAGGATCATGCCTGCGAACGTGATGGTGAACATATAGAAGAGGAAAGTCCAGTTGTTGTAGTAACTGATAATGGACATGGCTGCCATGAGGACCCAGAATTCTATAGTGTGGAAGATGTGGAGGATTTCTCCCCATGTGATGGTCTCTCTGAATTCCTTTGTTAGATGATACTGATAGGAACTTTTTACATTCCACATTTTCCATTTGTAGACGCCGTATAGATAGTGATCAACATCAATAAAAAAACCACCAACGACAGCCCAGAGACTATATGGACCGATGAAGGGCCAGAGAAGTGCTGTTAAGGTGACTGAGGTGATGAAGTGAATGGAGATGTTCATCGGATGGATTGAGAGAAACCGTTTTAAATAGCTTTTGATGTCTTGTTGCTGTGCCGCGGTCGCATAACCTGGTACAGCTTTTCTAGGAGGAAACCTGGGAAAGAAGCAGGACAGTGCGTCGGTCTCGAACAACCTTTTGGGAAAAGTTTGATCAAAGGGAGAGAGAACCGATGTCTTCGGACGTACAGGTTCAAAGACAACCCTTTTCGAAAAAGCGTTGTATCGGAAAAGGGTGCTGAAAATCCTGTCCGCGGCGCTTTATTCAACAACGTAGTTGTGTGAGAATTGTATTAGGTGGTAGGTAGAGCTTATTTTTCCAGTATGGATTGCACCAATGATGCGAATGCTGGTCGTGTGACAAAGACACCAATTGTCACTCCAATGATGGTTGTCACTGCAAACCCGCGGACCAATCCTGCACCTGCACTCCACAACGGAATCATCGCAGCAACTGTAGCGATGTAGGCAGCAAAGATGATGGAGAATGCTCTTTTGATTTTCTCTTTCCAATTCGTGAAACGCTCCTGTCCGCGACCGCGCAGCACTTCATCAGTAATCACAATCTGATCATCCACACCCGTACCGACAGCAGCAATGATCCCTGCGATGGATGCCAGATCCATGTTCCAGCTGATCAAGGCTGCCACACCCAATGTGATGAAGACTTCGCTGATGCTGATGACTATAATAGGCAAGATTACTTTGAACTGGCGATAGCGGATGAAAATGACTAAAGCCACAGCAAGAATAGCAACAATTCCCACGATGATGGAGTTCTTCACAAATTCTTCTCCAAGAGCTGGGCTGATGCTGTCGAGCTTAGCAATTTCCAGCTTGAAGGGCAGGGAACCGGTAATCAGGATGGTTTGCAACCTATTCATGTTGCGCAAGGCGTTGTCATACGCGTCCTTTTCTGTTGGCCCATAGCCAGGACCTGAAATCGCGATTTGGGTGATGGGCTTGCCCTTCAAATCCGCACCAATGTTCAAACTGTCAACAAGTTTATCATCCACGTACAAGTCCATCATCTTTGATAAATAGAGACCACCACTGGCTGAGGCATTCACTTCTAAATCTTTTGTGATTTCGGCATGGCGTTCTGCTGCTTCTTCGCTAATCGTAATGGCAAACTGGAAGGTACAGATGTATTGGCTGTCAGGCACTTGCGTACAGGGTGGTTGAATGCCGGAGCAGCTGCCATCATTCCTGCAGACAAAGGTCACATCACGCTTGCCGCCGATGAAGGTAATCTCATCGCCAATTCTCGCTTCGAACTTTCCCTGCTGGGCAATGAGTTCGCGGACTTCCTCGCGCGTGGCGCCTGCAATTTCGACCAGGACAAACTTGTTGCCTGCAAGATCATTGGCTGGACGGATCTTGATGTCAGAGACGCCATA
>CAYJXC010000086.1:0-2848 GCA_964374075.1 Candidatus Woesearchaeota archaeon | reverse complement strand
TCACCTTCATCATGATCCCCCTTATTCCCCAAAGATGTTCTGCTATATAAAGATTGTTCATTGAAAAAAGAGGAAAAACCTAAGCGGGAAGAAGATTCTTCACTGTAAGCTCTTGAAGCAAGCGAGGCATTCTTTCTTTCACAAAAAGAATCTCTATGCCAACAAGCCTGCCTTTGTTGTCATAATCCAATAAGGTATTATCATCTACTTCACGTGTTTTCACTATTTCTTCATCTGATAACGTGATGTATAGGGCATCCGCATCTGGGTCGCATTTTATTTTTATGTTATAGAAAATAAAGAGTAGTAATAACTTTTATATATTTTTGCTTAATATAAATAACTTTCAAGGTAACGCCATTAAGTTTCTTTTTGGCGTAATATTTACGACCAGATATCTTAATCTCGCCTGGTGACGCAATGGTCTCTTTCACCCATACTCTCTCAATTATCTTTTACAAAGATATCCAACAAAAATTCGAAATGTTTACAGAAAAAAGAGAACGATGTTCGTAAGAAGCAGAAGAAATTCGAGAAAGATCACAAAAAACAGAAAAACAAACACTAAGAAGAAAATAGGAGAAAAGAGTTAGTACTCTCCGCCCATATCGCCAGGAGGCATGCCAGCAGGCATCTTCCCGCCTTTGTCTCCTGCGCCAGCAATCACATCATCAATCCTCAAAATCAATTCCGCAACCTCACTCGCGCTCTTCACTGCCTGCGTCTTGATCTTCAAGGGTTCAATCACACCTTCCTTCCACGCATCAATCACCTTGCCAGTAAACACATTAATCCCGGCAAACTTCATATTCTTGTCATGCTGGTTCTTTAATTCTGTCAGCACATCAATCGGATCCAATCCTGCATTCTCTGCCAGCGTGCGAGGAATAATTTCCATCGAATCAGCAAACGCAAAGACCGCCAATTGTTCTCGTCCACTAAGAGTGTTGGCAAACTGTCGGAGATGTCGTGCTAATTCCACTTCTGGAGCTCCTGCGCCAGCAACCACCTTTCCAACCTTCAAGCTCGCAATCACGTCCCCCACTGCATCCTTGACTGCACGTTCAATCTCATCCACCACATGCTGCGTCCCTCCGCGGACAAGCAACGTCACTGCCTTCGGATTCTTGCATTCTCTCACATACGTCATGTCCTCATCCCCTACCTTGACTTCCTCCACAATCCCTGCACTGCCCAAATCATCCCTGCTCAAATCATCCAAACTCGTAACAATTCTCCCGCCTGTCGCTTTCGCTAACATATCCATATCGCTTTTCTTCACGCGACGTGCAGCATAAATCTTGTTCTTGGCTAAATAGTGCTGTGCTAAATCATCAATTCCCTTCTGGCAAATCACCACATTTGCTCCGCTCTTCAGCACTTTGTCCACCATCCCACGAAGCATCTTCGCCTCTTGTTCTAAGAACGCTCCCATCTGGTTGGGGTCAGTAATCTGAATCTTCGCCTCGGTTTCCGTGTTCTTAATCTCCAGCGCAGCATCCAAAATAGCAATCTTTGCATCCTCAACACGCTTTGGCATGCCAGAATGCACCCGTTCCTTATCCAACACCACACCCCTAATCAGCTCGCTCTCCTTGACGCTATCACCAACCTTCTTCTCAAGCTTGATATCGCGCATATCCACTTTGTCAGCATCAATCACCTGCTGCACTGCCTTCACCACTAACTCACCAAGCACGTCCTTGTGGCTTTCTGCTTTCTTGCCGGTCATGGCAGTCATCGCAATCTTTCTCAAAATATCCGTATTGGTTTTGTCTACCTTCTCAGCCATCTGCTGGAGAATCTCCATGGCCTTCTCGCTGGCAATCTGATACCCCTTCGCAATCACCGTCGGATGAACTTCCTGTTCAAGTAATCGTTCAGCATTCTTCAGAAGTTCACCAGCCAACACAACAGCTGTGGTTGTTCCATCTCCCACCTCATCCTCCTGTGTTTTAGCAACTTCAACCAGCATCTTCGCTGCAGGATGTTCAATCTGCATCTCTTCCAGGATCGTCACGCCATCGTTGGTAACCGTAATATCACCCAAACTGTCCACAATCATCTTGTCCATGCCTTTCGGCCCTAAGGTGGTTCTCACCGTTTCAGCAACCAGCTTCGCTGCAAGAATATTCGTCCGTTGGGCATCTCTGCCAATCGTGCGCTGGTAGCCCTCTGGTAAGATAAAGATCGGTTGTGGTTGTTGTTGTGCCATCGTCATCCCCCCGAATGAGAATAAAAGAATCCCCATTCAGTTCTATTTAAAGCTTACGGTTTTTGGGTAATTATTCAGCTTTCTGTGGGGTCAGCTGGCTGTGCCTGTGATGGTAAAGTTACTCTTGTAGGTGCCTGCGGGAATGCCGCCGGGGATATCCAGCCAGAAATAGAGGAGCTGCGCTTTTCCATCGGGAAGCGTGTTGTTAATAATTTGGAGAGAACGGGTAAGATTTATTTCTGTGTTGAGGTTGTTGAGCCTATTCCAGCTGATATTGCTGATGTTGATCATGTTGATACCACTTCTCATCTCATCACCTGCCTGGATGGTAATGTTACAGTTACCCCCTGCGTTGCTACAGGTGACGTTATAGGCGTTGTCACTATTGTTGATGGCTGCGGTGTTGTTGTTGCCGGGAGTCAGACTCGAACCGAACTGGATGTTGGCCAAGGAATCGGAGATGGTGATGCTGAGGGCCTGGCCAATGATGTTGATGGTGGTGTTGGCGGTGAGATTCGATCCTGTGCCGGTGAGATTGGAGGAGAAGTTGACATCTAAGCGGTAGCTGCTGTCAACAGTACCGGTTGCATTGATGGTCCAGGTGACGTTACAAGGAAGGTTTCCCACACTTAA
>CAYJXC010000085.1:0-2883 GCA_964374075.1 Candidatus Woesearchaeota archaeon | reverse complement strand
TTTCTATCCTCAAGAATATGTGTTGTGTCAAACTTCAGAAAGCTGAATAATTACCAGAGAATAGATATATTTATAAAGAATAATAGTATATGCTTATCCATCAATGTGATGGGGGAGATACTATGTGGGTAAAGAACATACTGATGAGTTTTCTGATATCTTTAGTTATAGGATCATCGTTCGCTGCAGCAGCGGCAACGCTCATGGATGATAATGATGGTTCGGCTTCTCAAGCTTCGCAAGATACTGGCAATACTGCAATAAGTGACAGTGGAAATATAGATGAAGCCATACAGCTCAACACAGCAGTTCGTGGAGGAGCAGACAAGACACGCGAGGGCAGAAAAGCACGAGAAATCTTGAACATCCGCGTGAACACACCGCCTCAAGTTAAAGTGATCAAAATTCACCCCACAAAATACGCTGGTTCTGAACCACTCGTCATCGAAACAAAAGGTTCTGAAGAAAAACAAGTCATCATCAATGCACAAAAGGTAACCACAGAGGCATTGAAAGAAACACAATGTCAGTACGCAAGAACAGAGAATCTCCCCTCAGCAACCTTCGACTGTACTGAAGGCATTGCATACCTCGATAATAAGGAAACCCCTTTAGTGGCAGGTCATGGGAAAGATCACGCATCCATTGAAACAACCTTCGAAATTCCCGAATTACACAAGAAAACAGTCCTGCGCTTAGTCCATGACACGAAATTCCCCACACAGCAGGATGCCAGCGTTTACTATCTCGACCAGCAAACAGACACCTGGAAACTCGCCTGTCACAGTCTGAAAGAAGGCACCAACTACTGTGACGTCACGCCGGCTGCCAAAGCCAAGAAAGCAACCTTCAAGGTAGAAGGATATTCACGCGAAGGTACCGCACTCTGGTCAGTGAATAGCATTTCGGTGTTCCAAGCAGAGGAAGCTGAACAAAATATTCCATCACTGCCAGCAAATCCCGGTGCAGCCAATGTGATTATTCCCATTAGTTCGCCATTCTGCAGAGGCCAGGTATGTAATGGAATACTGGTGCCTCAATCGCCTTGTGTCGGCACGGCCTGTACGTCATCACCGCCATCTCCTGTTCCGCCAACAGTCACCTTGGCTGTAGGTTCGCCCTTGGCAAAAACCCCAGCCCAACCGCGGACAGCAGTCTCCACATCATCCAACCCAGAGCAGCAGTCCACGCAAACAGAGTCAACCTTCCCAGCCAGCCAGCAGAATCAGCCCGAACCAGCACCAGTCACCGGTGCGGCGATAGGAAACTTCCTCACCAAGAACAAAGCAGGTCTTGGGTTATTGTTGTTATTCCTCATTGTGGTTGGAACGATGGCTTATAGATCTTCTCGCGCTCGACGACGCCTCCGCTAAACAACCAGCCATAGGAAAGAGAAGTGATGGCAACGAAAGATGAGGGTGGAGATATTATCATTTCTCTATAGGAAAGAACGACGAAGAGTTATTAATCGAGTCTACAAAAGACAAGAGCGCGAAGGACGCCCTCATGATCTTGAAGAAGCAGTCGAGATTGGTGATAAACGATTAAAGCAGCTGAACACTCTCGGCTCATTCTTGTGGTATGACTTTTCCATTCCTTCGGGAAGAGAAGTCAGGTTGTATGATCTCTTGTTCCCCTCTCCTCTTACGCTTGCCGCCTTCAAAGATGATCTTGAAGTCATCGACATTTGGTTGCGATTGGGATTGGGTGGTGCAATCATCAAAACACTCATGAAAGAGAAACGCGATGGTAATCCTCGTCCCCGCCTTCAAGAAGTGTTCCCGTATGGTATGCCCTGCTTTCTCAATGCTATGGGGCTTCCAGGCAAAGCACGGGAAGAGAAACTTGATGATATAGCTGCTTCTTCTGTGTTTGCTCATGGCCGGCCGATTGGCATCAGCATCGGAGGAAGTTCATTAGTGGAATATGGAGAAAACTTTGATGTCTGGCGTCAGCACCTCGGTCTTCATCACTACCTTAATCAGTTTCTCGAAATCAACATCAGCTGCCCAAACACGCCAGAAGGTCAGCAAATAACGAAACATCCAGAGCTTCTAGAAGAACTCTTAATGTATATTCGTCATCGCAGCAATGTGGTTGTAGGTGTGAAACTCTCTCCTGATCAATCCAATGGTGATCTCCTGATGTTTGCTGATCTTGTCAAAGGCTTTCAAAGAACATATGTCAACCTCGGCAGCACCTCATATCGCATATGCGAAGAGGTAGATCTTCCCAAAGACGCACTATCCACAGGCGGTGGAGGATTGAGTGGCCCTCTCTTGTATTTCAGAACGCTGTGGATGGTGGATCTTGTTGCCCCTCGAGGCATTCCTATCATTGCCACAGGAGGTATTAACTCTGCGGAAAAAATTATCGAACTTCAAAATCATGGTGCAACACTGGTGGGCATGGCAACAGCAGTAGTCAAAGATATGTACTGCATCCCTTTGATCAACAAGAAATTAAAGAGATGAAAGAATGCACTGGCCGTGAATAAGGTCTTTAAGATTTGCGGCGCAGAACTCTCAGTGGCTTTAGCCCTGAGATGAATGCGCCGTCTCCTTCAGTATCTTTCTTTTCCTTTCGGAATTATTTCTTCCTTTCCGGAAAAAATATTGTAAAAACAATTGCGGTGTTAAAAGTGATAATCACTCGTCAACCACCCACCCTCCGCTTATAAAGAACAATGACTTTTTCCCTTCATGATCACCACCTACTGCTTCAGACTTTATCCTAACAAAAAGCAGGAACAGGCACTCTCTCAAACTCTTGACCACTGCAGATTCACATACAATAGGCTTCTGGAAGGATTACAGAAGCAGAACCATCCCAACCGCAACCAGCTCCAGCACTCCCTTCTCACTCTTAAGCAACAGCATCCAG
>CAYJXC010000084.1:0-2884 GCA_964374075.1 Candidatus Woesearchaeota archaeon | reverse complement strand
CGTTTTCCCCTCGGCCATAGGTATTCCAAGTGAAAAATTCTTTATATACTTTGCCACAGGAATAAAGCATGCTCGATAACTTTAAATAGACTCATCCCTTCACGTAAAGAAACCAAAAGAGGGGTAGCATGGTTGTCCAAACAACACAGGATCTCACATACGTTCTCGCGGATATGAACAATAGAGTGCGCACTCTCGAGAGCAAATATAACCTCTTCGGAGAGCGTGTGCTCATCATCAACCAAAACATGATTGAGGAATACAAGAAAATTCTCAAAGAGATCAAAGCAATAAACACTGATCTCCAGAAGATGAAGCTAGAGATCACGGAAATGAAGAGCGTCGTCAAAAACATCGTCGTAGAAATGGATCTCTTCGCAAAAAAAGATCAAGTAAAAGTGCTCGAAAAATATCTCGACCTCTGGTCTCCCATGAATTTCGTGACAGAAGAGCAGCTCACCCAGCTTATCGATCAAAAAATGGGAAAGACAAGGGAAAAAGAACATGCCGCAACTCACTGAACCCGTTATCGAGCAAGTGATGCAGCTCATGGAGCAGGGATATCAAGGTAATGAAATTATGGCAAAGCTCCAAGAGCAAGGCTTCTCCAACACAGAAGTTCAAGAAGCCCTCGCGCAAGCGCAAACAAAAGCAAGTGTGGAATCAGCAGAAACGATGATCCCACCTCCGCCACCCATGCCGCACATGCAACCTTCTCTTCTGAACCGCGAACAACCACGTTCGATAGACTTCACACCGCCGCGTCAAGAAGTACAATCTCCAACGATGGAAATATCATCACGAGACATGGAAGAAAAAATAGAAGAGGTTGCAGAAGCCATTATTGACGAGAAATGGCAGCAGGCACTCCAAGATATTGGGGATTTATCCAGTTGGAAGGAGAAGATGAAAACAGAAATCCTGTCCATCAAGCAGGAAGTTCTCCGCATCGAAAATCGCTTCGAATCCATGCAGCAAGCCATCCTCGGCAGAGTGAAGGAATACGACAAGCAGGTGGAAGACGTCGGCACCGATGTCAAAGCCATCGAAAAGCTCTTGCAAAGCATTCTCAAGCCGTTAAGTGACAACGTCAAAGAGCTGAAGCGTATTACAGAAAAATTACAAAAATAAAGCTTCTTCTTTATTCATGCGATCCAATGTAGCGTATGGTATATGCTGCAATCGCTAACACAAAGAACACTCCCAGCGTCTTGGGATGGAAGATCACTCTCTTCGCTGAATTCCAGAAGCCAGGGTTCTGATTCGTCATGAGAAAAGGGCCATATGCTTTCGTTAACGCCACCAAGAACAGAATAGCCACAATAAGGCACATCCAAAAGGCAAATGTTCCTCCGGTCGCGACCTCTTCTAACGTTTTCTCCTTCACCCCAACAAACAGGAAGAACACAAAGATAAAGATCAACAGCAACGTAAACAGCGCCATCCAGGGAGTGAATGAAGTGATCACCACATGTGCTTGCGGAGTAAGAAAGATGAGCATAGCACTCGCAAACGCAATCACCAAATTAAATCCAGGCTTATCACCAAAAAACTTTACCCTCATCAACAAAGTATACAAAGCAGCAAACACAAAGATAAAAACAAAGACAGGTGTTAAGAGATTCACAATCTCCTGATTAAACAGCGTTGCCATGGGACATTAAGGTTTTCCTCCTTGCCCTCGCCCAAATGCGCCCTGAATGTCTTGCATGACTTCCCTGCCGCCTTCGCCTCGTGTCACAAACGCAACGATCGCAATAATCATCACCACTAAAATCACCGCACTCTGCGTTCCAGGATTAGGGAACAAGACATAGAACCATCCTAAGATGCCATAGCCACTTGCGCCAGGAAAAAAGTCTGTGCTTAAAGCAACAAGAGTAATGATAATCGCTAAGAAAAAAGCCACATTCAATGCAGCTCCAGTAAATCCCTGAAATCCTTGCTGCCCTCCAACAATCCCCACTAATAATAAGAACATCAGAACAACAATCATCACAATCGACATATTCGGCAAGAATCGTTGCAAGATAAAGATCAAATAACTATTCTGCAAAAACAAGAAAGCAATCACCAAGGCAATAACAACATTCATCTTCTTGGCAGTAGTTCCAAAGATCTTCACCTTCTCCAGCACTGCAAACGAGATGGTAAACACCAACAAGAAGGGTAACACAATATCATAAAAGCCAAGCTGTTGCCAGCTCTGCACCAACCCATACAAATAACCACCGCCACCACCATACCCACCAGTATGGTACACCATTATTTCTCTCCTCCTTTTTCACCTTCTTCTTTTCGTCCTGTAACGAACCAAATAGCGCCAACCACAATGAGCAGAAGAAGGAGGGAAGTTATAAAGGTTCCTGTGAGGTTCGCTCCCACATACGCCCACACATCATCTAAAATCCCAAACCCAGCAAGCAAGATAGCCAGCACCACAATCGTGATCATCGTCACAAAGGTAGACTTAAACCTGCCCTTCCATAAGTTGACACCTTCCTTTAATTCCTGCCCGCCCATCAGCGCTCCAAACAGCAACAAGAACACAATGATGATCACGAGAATCAATGCCACCATCGGCAAGCTCACCTGTAGCAAATTCACCACATTCGTCGCAGCGACCACAAAGAAAGCAACGCAAAACGCCACTACGCTGTTCAGGTTGCGTCGCGGCACCTCTTCCCCTTTGAATTTTTCAGTGCCAAAGATCTTCGTCTTCTCCAGCACGCCAAACACAATGGTAAAGATCAACAAGAACGGCAGCACCACACTAAAGAAGCCAAAATTCCTCAAGAACTGCACCGCATAATCCAAGGTCGCAAGTTGCGGCTGCGCTGTGGGAGCACCAGGAACAGGAGGAATTCCAGGAGTATCATACACC
>CAYJXC010000083.1:1724-2892 GCA_964374075.1 Candidatus Woesearchaeota archaeon | reverse complement strand
TTTGCTGAGGTGAGAATCGTGATGTCTTTTGATTCCTCAATGCTCTCCATCGTGAGCTCATCAAACCCCAGATCGATCTTGACGTCCTGAATGGGTGTGTCTGTTTTCAAGGCGAAGGACAAACGCACGTCTTCTCCGTAGGTGACTGTTGATGGTTTGATATCAGCAATAAGGATTTCTGGGACTTTGATCACATTCATCTGGATGGACGCATAGGCCACTCTGTCTGCACTTTCGAGGGTGGCAGTAAAACGACCTGATTCTGGTGTTTTTATCGTGAACACAATGTCTCTTGCTGTTCGCGGTGGAATGGCACTGTTTTGACATTCTGTCCTAAGACAGGCTTTCACGCTGAGTGTTTCTTCATCACGGCTCTGCAGGTGGCAGGTGATGGTGGCAGATTCATTTTTATAGTAGATCTGTTTGTCAGGAGCACAGGAAAAGGCAATGGTGTCTAAGCGCGACTTTTCTGCCTGTCTTGTTAGTTTGTTGACTATTTCTTCTGCCTCCTGCTTGTTGAAGGGAGGATAATCGAGAGCGTATTTGACTTCTGTGGTTGCGGTGTTGCCAAAGGAGGTCACTGCTTCAATGGCGGATGTGTAGATGAAATTCTCTGCCGCCTCTTCAGGAATTTTGAGAAGCCATGCAATGGTTTTTGATTCGCGCGGATGAAGAAAGATCTGCTTCACATTGCTCCCCTCCAGCCCTGGCGCTTTGGTGATGATTATCGTCGGAGCGCTATAGACATTCTGTGTGTTCTCTACAGTCACGAGGAGGGGCACCACACTTCCTGGAGCGACTGCCTTTTTGTAGGGATCTGCGTCAACCTGCAGGAAGGGTTGCACTTCCCTGCCTGTGGAGAGGAGCGTTGTTTCCAAGCGTGTTTCTCGAATATTCATCCTATCGGGAGCAGTTGCTTTCCAACTATATTCAGCAGAAGGGCTGCCAGAATCTGTGTCGTCCTTGAGCTTGAGATGGGTGGGATCGAGCCAGCCATACTGACCAAAGGTGACATCAAAGGGAATCCAGCCGTAGCCTGGGACATAGACTTCAGCCCATCCGTGCGGCCCCCACTTGTCATCAAGGTTGCTGTAGACCATGCCAGACACAAACTTTGCCGGTATACCCACAGAACTCAACATCGAGATAAAGAGGTTGGTGATTTCAT
>CAYJXC010000083.1:0-1714 GCA_964374075.1 Candidatus Woesearchaeota archaeon | reverse complement strand
ACTCCCTGCTTGTTCTCCAGCACCCAGCTGCTCTTTTGCACGGCATTCGCTGTCAAGGTGGAAAGATTGTACTTGATGTTGTTTTTTGTCCAGTCCGCCAGCTTGAAGACCACCAGAAAGAGATCATCTTCTCCTCCGATGATGGTGAGAGCTTGCTGCTCAATCGCCGGTGTGATGTCGATGAAGGGGGATGGTTTGGTGTACTTCGCATAGGAAGCATCAAGGGTAGTGAGGGGAAAGGTGATCTTTTTGGTGAGGGAAGGAATGATGTTCTTTGTGACCATGGATGCATCAATGCCATATTCCAGACGCTCTCCGTGGGCACGATCCTCCCAGAGAAAGGTGGTGTATTTCTCGTTTGTTGTTGTTTTGGCTTGCGGACGAGACATGTAGTTGATGTTTTTTATTGCCTGGAACCCGTTTTCACGCGGAAAGAAGCTGAGGTCCACTTTCATCTCTTCCACGCGACCGAGCGGATCGGTGAGCACGACATTAATTTCCCCATCAATATGAAACTGAAGAACGAGATCTTGATACGTGTTGAAATTTTCGATCTTTTCTTCTTGCGCCTGCACAACATGAGCAAGCAAGACGATGACAAGAAGAGGCAGAAGTTGTTTCATCATGCTACTTGTGTTCTTGGATGGCTTGAATATATCGCAGGATCTTCTCTTTTGTTTCTGTTTCTGTCGCTATGTCTTTTAATTGCAACATCTTTTCCATGTTCGTGATCGTGCTGAGGAAGGTGCGTTTAGCAGTTATCACTTCTTGTTCGATGCTCTGTGCATCTTCAGAATTAAAACGCCTGACTGCAGGGAATTTGGTGATGGCATTGGCGCCTGCCTTCAAGAAGAGACCAACCTCTGCCACTCTCCCCTTCCAGGTGCCAGCAATGATATTAATCTTCGGAAAGGCGATGCGCGTTTCTGCAATCCAGCGCGTCATGTAAAAGCTGCTCGGACTCTTTTTGAAAGGGGTGTTTTTATGAGGAATGAGGGGGAGGAAGGTGACTTTGTCTATGTGATTCATCTCCATAAAATGGTGGAGCTCTTGCACATCGTGGAGCGTTTCTCCCATGCCGAGCACAATCGTGACTCCCTTCCTCAGGTGCGCAGCATCATCGAACATGGTGAGATAGTGGTGCAGGGTTGGAGAGGGGTGCATGCGCTTTCTGATCCCTTTGTTGATGGTCTCTAAGGGGGCATTGATTCCCTGGATGTAGGGCTTCACGAGATCGATGTCGCTTCCCACGAGCGGGCGGGTGTCCAGCCATATTTTTTCTTGCGTGATGTCCACGATCTTTTTGCAGGTCTCTGTGAGACCTTGTGTGCTTGGTGCCAAATATCCTGTGGAGAGCTGCACTTTCCAGTTGAGCTGCTTGGCAAGATGAGCTTCTGCCAGGAGTGATGCGTGGGAGCGCTTTGCAGAGAGGGGATTTGAGGGAACAACGTTTTTGGTCATGCGACAGAGCGTACAATTAAAGGCATTTTGCCAGGAGATGTAGAGGGTGCGTTCGAACCATGCCTCGGGCTTAAAGTGAGAGGCGTAGGTGGAATGTGCTTCCTCCAAGAGCTCTTCATTCACCAGATGTTCCTCACTTGTCCAGGGCTGCATTCTTCTTCAGGGGAAAAAGAAGATTTAAATAGTTTTAGTTGTGGTGTACGTATTTAGCTCCCCCGATCAGAGGCAAATTTAACCTCCGTTCCACTGAAAA
>CAYJXC010000082.1:0-3051 GCA_964374075.1 Candidatus Woesearchaeota archaeon | reverse complement strand
GCAGCCGAAAGGCTCACGGGTTAATATGCTTTTCTAGAGATTTTCAACAGCGCCCAACATAGGAAAAAGTTTATAAAGCAAAGTATTATCCTACACTAACATGGAAAAGAGGGATGCAGAGAGTCATAATAATACGATTCTCATCTTTGCGTTATTGATTGTAAGTCTGTTGTTCTTGTATTTCACACCATCCATGCTGCCCTCGCTCGGCCCAGGGGCCATCACAGGGTATGTAGCCTCGCAAGTGGGAAATTTCACCGGCACAGTCTCCACCACGGTATCCTGTGTCTGGAGCACACCAGCCTTGAGCGTAAGCTTCGGTACCAGCTTAACCCCGGGAAATAATGACACCAATGCCACACAAAACTATCTCGGTGGAGTGCCTGTCGGCGCTACGTACTACAATGTAAGTGTTGATGCATTAAGTAACACCAATGCAAACATCACCATCAGGGGAGAGGATTTCATCTCAGGCGCCAATAAAATTGCCATTGCCAATGTCACCTGGATTAGCAACGTTTCCGTCGCAAACTCCACAGACATGTCGCCAGCGAATAGTAGGCTATTGACGGGTTCCTTCAACACAACAAACCCCGTAGGATTCAACATTGCCCAGCCAAACACCGTCTGGTTCAGATTCTTTATGGATGTTCCCCCAGGTGCCATTGCAGGCGCCTACACCGGTAATTATACTATGCAATGTGTTGCCGCAACATAAACATGAAAAACATCATCACGACACTGACCATGTTGATTTCAGTACTGCTGTCTTTCCATGCTGCACAAGCAAATGTCGGAATAGGAACATCCCCATCAAAGTTAGTCCTCCAAGTCCAAAGTGGCCAAGAAACAACAGTAGAAATCCTTGTATTCAACCCAGGTGATCAGGAACTTAAAGTCAGTTTTACAGCAGAGGGGGATATTGCACCCTTCACAATGTTTAGCGAAGAAATCGTGGAAATTGATCCAGAACCACAACCACATGCTTTGCCCATCAAAAATGGGAAGACAATTCAAGTCACATTTAAACCCCCAGCCTCTGCGCAAACAAGAATATACACGGGAGCACTTTCAGCCACAGGTGGTCCGACAGAAGATGCACAATTCGGAGGAGCAGTAGGAGTTGCCACGCTTGTGACACTAACAGCCACACCACCACCATCAGTATTAAATTTTATCACCAAACAGCACCTCATCATTGCAGCAACGCTCATCATCGTCCTCTTGATGTTTATCATTCTCAAAAAGAAAGGTCTCAAATTGACCTTTGAGAAACAGGAGTAAAGCACGCTTATGAGGCATGAAAAAAACAACAGCGCTAGTGATGGCACTGATAGTTGTCGTAGCCCTCAGCATCATCATTCCTGAAATTACTTTTTATCTTCCAACAGGCTATTTTGTTGACGAAACAGGACTCTTTGTGGGAACATTCACGCTGAACATTGTCAATGATCATTACAATAGCTCCTTTATGATTACAAATATAACAAATTTTACCTCATTTGGCATTAACTTCTATTTTATAGCCAACCAATCAAGCATGGGCGTATTCAACATGAGTTCCATGTCAACGAACCCCTTTAATGTCTCTGTAGTGAATGGTATGCATATTGGCAAATTCCTGACTGTGGAAACGACAAACCTCACCTTTAATAATGTCACCATCACCATCCCCTATCAGGAAGGAGATTTAGGAGAAGTGCAAGAGTCAACGCTGCGCCTCTACGTGTATGATCCCTTGAATAGTAAGTGGCTCCTTCTTCCTGGTGCTGTGGATACAGAAGCAAATAAGGTGACAGGAATCGCCACCCATTTCTCCAGTTTTGGTGTGTTTGGAAGCAGCGGGAGCGGGGGAGGTGGCGGAGGAGGCGGTGGAGGTGGAGGCCCAGGCGGAGGAGGCGGCAGTTGGGAGCGCGAAGATAATGATTTCAGAGTGAACCCATCAATCCTCAAAGTAGATCTCATCGGGAAACAAACAAAGACAGTCAGCCTCGAAGTTGAAAATCCTGGCGCGAAAAAACAGATGATAAGCATCAATGCAATAAAAATTAAGGATATGATTATATTCTCTCCAGAATCATTTTTGCTGGGGAAGAAGGAGAAGCAGACAGTTATAGCGACGCTCCAGGCGCAGGGTGCAACAGGCATCTTTACCGGCAAGATCTCCTTCAGTAACAATCTCAATGTTGAAAAAGTCATGCCGGCCATCATCAACGTGATGAAAGAAAGCTCGCCATGGACGATCAACGTAAAGATCTTCGACGAATACAAGCAGATAACTCCAGGAAAACGTTTCAATGCACGCATCACCATGGAAAATAAAGAATATGCAGGAGCACCATCAGAGCTTTCTCTTCTCTTTATGCTGAAAGATTATGACAATACCGTGCTTGCAGCGTTAGAAGAGGTAAGAAGACTGGGAGCGAAAGAGGAATTCAATCAAATCATTGAGATTGCCCCCACCACACCGCTAGGACCATACATCCTCGTCGTTCAGCTGAGAAAGGGAGAAGAGGTGATAGCAGAAGGGTATGACAGTATCGACGTGGTTGCTCCATTCTCCTACGAGAAACCATCGAGCCTGTATCAGTTCTCCCCCACAGAGGCGTTGTTGCCACTGGCGCTCTTTATCATGATAGTCACGTTCTTCTATCTCGCGCGAAGGAAGCATCGCGCAAAGAGAGGGAAAAGATGAGTCCAGTCAACGAGGAAGAAGCGTTGCGGGAATTGATGAAAGGTTCCACGAAGAATGAAGAGATAGGTGCAACATATGTAGATCCCCCCCACAGCTTAAACAAAAACCAAGCGCTCATGGGGGTCATTGTGGTAGCGCTTCTTTTTATGATGACCATCATCCCACAACAAAGAAACCCAACAGGATATGTGGTGAGCGAAGGAGCAACCAAACAAACAGTTCCTGAGCAAACAATATCACTAGAAACAACCACAGAGGCACAAACAACAGAACAGGAATCTCCTCCAGCAGAAGAACTCTTTCTCGAAGAAACAGGAGAAGAGCTGATGCAAGAGCCTGCAGAAATCAACAAACCA
>CAYJXC010000081.1:0-3086 GCA_964374075.1 Candidatus Woesearchaeota archaeon | reverse complement strand
TTATGATGTTGGTCACTTTTTCGAATTTCATGATTTTCATAAGCTCTCTCGGATCTTGAGGGTGGATGACTAACTCGCGCAACAAGAGATCTCCCATCCGTGGTGTCAGTTCCTCTTTCTTAATCATCGTGAGAAAGTCAACCATGTGCTGTGGTGTGAAGTGTGTTTCGTTTAGGGAAAGGCTGTTGTAGTTGAGCACTTTCTTCAATGGACCGGTCAACCATTTCACTGCAAGATCCTTGTCTATCTTCTTCACGATCTCTTCAAACAAGTCTGCAAGTGCCTTTTCCGAGGCGATGACCTGTGCACTATATGGGGAGATTTTGCATTGTTTAGTCAGTCTCTTCGTACGTTGCTCGGCGAGTTCTGGCATCTGTCTCCGTATCTCTGATCTCCAAACGTCATCAATGACGATTTTTGAAAGATCCGGATCGAAGATGTAGCCATATTCTTCTTCTGTTTCCTTTTCTCGTAAGGTGAGGGTGTTACCTGTTTCCTGGTCATAATGTCTGGTTTCGCAGTGTATAGGTATCTTATGAGCATAGAGGTCTTGTTGCCTAATAATCTCAAAGTTTATGGCCTGGTCGACTGCTTTAAAACCTGTGATATTCTTGACCTCGACTCGTGGTCCGTTGCCTATGGAAACGTTGGCGTCGACTCTGATCGTGAAGTTTTTTGGGTCATAAATATTAAGGTATTCGATGATGGAGACGAGCTTGCGGAGAAAATCGTGCACTTCTATTGATGAAGTGAAGACTGGATCAGTGACAAGTTCGATGAGAGGAATGCCAGACCTGTTGTAATCAATGAGGACGTGGCTAGAATGTCCAATGCCGCTTTCGTGAATCAAGCTACCTGGATCTTCTTCCAGTTGGATTCTTCTGATGGTGACTGTTTTTCCTTTGATGTCGATTACTCCTTTTTCTGCTATGGGATACTCATACTGAGTGATCTGATAATTCTTGACCATGTCTGGATAGAAGTAGGTTTTTCTTGAAAAGTAGGACTCTGATGGTATGGTGCAATTGAGTGCTGTTGCCAACCTCAGGGCATAATCGAGCGCCTTTTTGTTGAGCACTGGCTTTCCTCCAGGGAGACCGAGACAGGTTGGACAGAGTGCTGTATTGGATGGGGTGGATGTTGTTGAGCATCTGCAAAAGAGTTTTGAGGTTGTCTTGAGCTGAATGTGGACTTCGAGCCCAATTAGCGGTTTGAGTTCATCTGATACTTTCATAGTACGCTCCTAGCTGGATGATGTTCTTTTCGTGAAGGTGGTCTGCTATAAGATGAAGGCCAACAGGAGTTTTTTCTTTGATTGGAAGAGAGAGCGTGGGGACGCCTGCGAGATTTGGGGCAACGGTCAAGGTGTCAGCATTATACTGCTCAATGGGAGTCATCTTTTCAATGTCTTTTAGTTTGGGGGGAAGGAAGGGCATGGTAGGTGTGACAAGGACATCATAGGTGGCAAAGAGTTTCTTGAAGTGTGTGATGATTTTCCTGCGAATTTTTAATGCCTTGATGTAGTAAGCGTCTCTCCATCCTGCCATTCGGACAAATGTTCCGAGCATGATCCTTCTTTTTGCTTCCTTTCCAAACCCCTGTTCTCGAATTGATGAGAAATACTCATTAAAGGTCGAGTTTGGTTGAGTTTCATGACCGTAGCGAAGACCGCAGTACTTGGCGAGATTGGTGGATGCTTCTGCCATCGCAATAATATAATACGTTGGGATTGCATAGGGGAGAGAAAGTGAGACTTCTTCTCCCGATATATTTTTACTTTCAAGTTTCTGAATAGCTCCCCAGACATGTTTGTTGACCGTGGCATCGCTCTGTTCCATATACTCTTTGATGATGCCTATCTTCATCTTCTGTGGATGCTCCGTGCAATAGGAGCTATAATCTTTCTCTTGGTGCTGCAAGGAGGTTGCATCTCTTGGATCGTGACCTGCAATAGTCGTGAGAAGAGAAGCTGCATCTTTTACTGATTTTCCGATGGTGCCTATTTTGTCGAGTGAGTTGGCATAGTCAACCAATCCGTATCGTGACACGAGCCCATAGGTTGGTGTTAGACCAACAACAGCACAAAATGCTGCAGGGCAGGAGATCGAACCACCAGTTGATTCTGCGATAGAGAAGCACGACAATTTACTTGCAGCGATGTAGGCAGCTGATCCTCCTGAAGAACCACCACAGGTCAATTCAGGATCAAGGGGATTTCTCGGAATTCCAAAGGCGCAGTTTGTTGAGAAGCTACCAAATCCAAACTCATCCATGGTTGTCTTGCCGATGATGGAGCAGCCAGCTTCTCTTGCTCGTGTGATGACCGTGGCGTCATAGGGCGGTTGATAGTGTTGTAAGATCTTTGACCCAGCAGTTGTTGGTAATTCTCTCGTGCAGATATTGTCTTTAACAGCAAGGGGGATGCCTTTCCCTTTTTGTTTGGCTATTGAGATGAAGATATTATATTTCTTATTCAAGTTGTACGCTTCTTCCTGTGCTTTGATGAGGTCAACGTTCATTTGATGCGTGGTCCTTTAAAGAGCTCTCGTTCTTTGTTTTTTGTGTTGCTGAAGATCTCTTGCTTCGTTAATGATAATCCTCTTTTATCCTCTCGCCATACGTTCTTGATATCAATGGGCTGCACGGCGATACTTTCGTCGTCGGTGTTAATATTTTTGATCTGATCAAAGAGCTTCAGCACCTCTTCAAGCTGAGGAGTAAATTCTTCTCTTTCTTGCTGGGACAACCTTAAACGTGCGATCTTCTCGAGCTTTTCGATGTTTTCTTTCATGGTAAAGAGAGCGTCTGGGGGAGGACTCGAACCTCCGACCTCCTCGTTAACAGCGAGGCGCTATACCTACTAAGCCACCCAGACAATGCTCTCGCTCCTTTGTATAAAAACACTACTATTTGTGGCTGTTTCACTATTCTCAAGAATTCAATTCCGTCTATTCCGACAACCACCTTGTACTATCATAAGATATTTGCTTCCTTCATCGTTTACAAAGGCTTGGGTTGCCGTGCTGTGTTGCGGCGCTGTTGAAAATCTCATAAAATTCTAAGAGAAAGATTGTGGAGCGTAGCTC
>CAYJXC010000080.1:0-3244 GCA_964374075.1 Candidatus Woesearchaeota archaeon | reverse complement strand
AGACCCTTCAAAGCACCCGGCACTCAAAAAGGGCATAGCAGGATAATACCTATTCTTCTTGCTTGCTAATAAAAGAAGCAGCAACGCCAGCGTCACCACCACACTTACAACAAGACTTTCCACCCATCCAAACTGCTTCAGAATCACACCGCCAAAGAAAAGAGGAAAGCCAATATCCCCTCCGCCTAAAACAGCCTTCTTGTTGCCATAAGGAATAAACAATCCAGCAAACAATTTGATCTTTGTTTGCGCTTCTGCCATGCTGACCATATGTTTTGTCCTCCAGACGGCAATCGCATCATACACCGAAATCAAGATCAGCAAGATGCTCACGCTCCACACATTCAAGAACGGCACAAACACAGCAGCCAACCCACCATAGATCAGCAACTCCGTCACATTGTGCAGCACGATCTGTCTCCACAAGACCTTTCCTGCAGCAGCCAATCCCCCCACAATCAGCGCAGCCCTTTCCCCAAACACCACAGCCAAAGCAACAGTCAGGCAAAACCACACGCTCAAGAAATACCACACGCTCCACAGCCGAAACAACTTGAGCTTCATCAGCACCAACAACACACCAGTAGCAAGCAAGATAATCACCATCATCGGCACAAAGCTGGTTTTCTCCTCAAACGCAGGCCGCTCCACCTCATACGGCAAAGCTCCCCATGTCACATTCGTAACAAGTTCTCCATCAATCATCTTCGTTTCCTTATGCAGGTATCCACCTAAAATGCCCAACCCAATCAATTGCGCAAGAAGGAACAATCCAGTCAACAAAAGAGTGACCCGCAACGTATGTTTCATACCATGGCCAACAAGAAAGAGAGTTAATAAGAGTTATGCTCAAGACAAGAGGCAGCACAAAGAGCAAAGATGAATGACCAATGCAGCTTCAGAGAGCATTAAAGTACTTTCTCCTTAATCACGCGGACATCATCCCTGAGAACAGTAACATCTTGGAGAACAGACATATCGTGCTTGAGGAGAGACATATCACCCTTAACAGCAGATAGATCGGATGCTGATGAAAGGAGGGTTCAGTCATACGAAGCACGAGGAAGAACATCTTAATACACCCTTCTTGCCCAAACACAAAAATCATGCTCCAAAACCAGAAATTTTTCGGAAAGAAGAAAAAGAAATCTCAAAAGAAAACGCAATACTGAAAAAAAGAGCAACGCTTCCAAGTATAGACCACAAAGCGAAAAGTATATATAGAAAGGAAAGAAATATATAGTCAGCATGCTGGAGTTGGGTGGGCACATCAAACTAAATGGTTTTCACAACGTTGATCCGCCCTCGATGATTGTCATCAAGAAGATTGTCGGCAATTACGTGAAGCGCTTCCAGGAAGAAGCACCCTCCTTTCAAGAACTCCTTCTGGATTTAGCTGATCCCTCCAAGGAAAACATCCGCATCTACGCCCAGCTCACGGGAGCCAAGACCTGCGAGGCAGAAGTCTCTGATGTGAATCTCTTCTTTGCCATTGACAAAGTGCTTTTTCAGATCATGAACGAAGTCAAAAAAGAGCGCTGACCACCCAAAACAACAACAAGGTTTATAAACATCGCTCCTTCCTGTAGGCATATGACCAAGCGTATCGGGGGGTTTCGGCGAAAAACGCGGGACAAGCTGAAGAAAGCCCCTGCAGAGAAGGGAAAGATCTCGCTGACGAGATACTTCCAAGAGCTGAAGAGTGGCCAGCAGGTGGTGCTCAAACTCGAGCCTTCCATCCACAAGGGCATGTTCCTGCCCCGCTTCTATGGAAAGACAGGCACCATAGGAAGGAAGCGTGGGGAGTGTTACGAGGTGCTGATCCGCGACGGCAACAAACCAAAAACCCTCATCGTCCATCCTATTCACGTGAAGAGGAGCGAACATGGCAGAGCTTGAAATTAGCAAGGAAACGCCCATCACCATGGCAGAGCTGAAAGAAAAACTCACGCAGATTAAGAAGAACCACGAGTTAAGTTTCCGCGCCAACAAAACCTTGGAGTACCTCGGCAACGTGACCAAGCACAAGCTCGCGGACGTGGAGGAGCTCAAGAAAAAGCTCCAGTCCCTCGACATTATCAGGCTCAAGGATACACACATCACGAAAATCATCGACCTCGAACCGCAAGACATCGACAGCCTGAAAGCGATCTTTGCCAGTGAAAATGTGACCCTCCGTCCAGAGGACATGAAAAGGATTATAGAATGTATCCACTAAAGGCACCGGATGTGAAGAACCATGCTGCAAAAAGCGAAAGAAGAGAGAGCAATTGTACTGGATTTTCTGCCCAATGGGTACGCCAGCGACACGCGTCCGATGCATATGAAGACAGCCATTGCGCAAGCACTGGGCAAAGAGCACTTCATTCTTCTTGAACTCGTTCCCAAGAAAGGCATCTTCCTGCAGCCGAACGAGGAAGTCTACATGGGGGAGGGCAAGCGGGAAAAGATTCATCACATCGTGGGAAGGATTCCTTTTGAGAAGCTCACCCCAACAGCCCGCATTAGTCTGGAGCAGTGGATAGAAAAGACGATCGCCGAAAATGAAAAAAGGTTTGTCGAGTTTTTCAACAAAGCAGCTCCCATCAACACGCGCCGCCACCAGATTGAGCTGATTCCTGGTGTGGGCAAGAAGCACATGTGGGAAATCCTGGAGGAGCGCGAGAAGAAGCCCTTTGAGAATTTTGCAGAGATCAAGGCGCGGGTGAAGCTGATGCCCGATCCTAGGAAAGCAGTCATCAAGCGGATCATGATGGAAATCAGGGGCGACGATAAATACAAGATCTTCGTGGGTTCCTAACAATGAAGGCAAAGAAACTCCTCGAAAGAATAAGGGAATGGATCTACGACCTGCAATACCCGGGAAGAGAAACCACAGAAAGGTTTGCAGCACAACAAATTGAAGAAATTGATAGGTATCTCTGCCTCCTCAGTGAGTTTGGATCAAGTGACAAGATTCTCCGCGAGTCAGTGAGGGACTATCTCCACAACCACCAGCCAGAAAATCTCGCGCACGTAATGAGGTACGGGAGACGAGACACTACAAGATGTCTAGAAGCAAAGATGTGGCATCTCAAGCAGGCGTATGAACTGGTGACGTCAAACAAAGATATCTAATAAGTAACGAAAGTTATACACACTCATGTGTATAAAAGTGCCGCAAGAGCTCTAAAATAGGCATTATCCGATATATTTTTAAATCCTCAAAAGAAACCCTCATTCATGAAAGAACTCGTCAGAATGG
>CAYJXC010000079.1:0-3278 GCA_964374075.1 Candidatus Woesearchaeota archaeon | reverse complement strand
GGAGAGGTGCTCACTACTCTTCTTTTGGCTGAAGTGATTGTTGTGATTTTGGTGTTTATTTCTTGGTATTTGATTGTGGAGGATAAACAGGCTCTTCTGAAGCACCCTGACCTTGACCAGAAACTCACGCAGGAGGCACTGCATTCTTTCCCTCATGCTATGCAGGTGGAACGCACTGATGGAACGAGCTTCTTTGTTGTTGAGGATGGTGATGGCGGATGAAACGAGGGGCTTTTGATTTTGGACATTATGTACCTTATTTTGGTTCTGTTGTTTTAGTTGCATTATTTTTATATTTAACCATTAATTATCATTTTGGAGAGCAGGAGGTTACTATTTTTCACCGATCTCTGCAGCTTGAAGATGCCTTCACTGTCCATACTCTCTTGCACTGCTTTTCAGATTCACAGACTCATCGCTTTGCGTTGTCCCGCTTCACACAAGAGGTGCTGGATGCGTGCATTGAGAGGGATGCGAGAGTCATCTTTGCTCCTCTTGGACAGAGCACTGCCCAACCCATTGTTCTTGGAGATCCTCATTTTTCTGGCAAGACTTTTGTGAAGGAATATGTTGCTTCTGATACATCTAGCGGGGTGTTGCTCATTGAACTCTAATCTTTACCGCAAGGGACAGGCGCAGCATCTCTTCAATGATGCTCTTCCCGGACTCATTTTTGTTGTTCTTGGGGTCATTATTCTTTCCTATTTGAGCGGTGCCCAAGCTGAGAAGATCAGCAGCCATACTAATGATCTCCTCTTGCAAAGTTATGGAGAACGACAGCTTCTTTCATTTTTGCAAACCCCCCTCTCTGCATATGGCGGACAAGAAATTTTTTCCTTGTTGCTTGATGCTTCCCCAGCATCTCTTGGAACTTCTTCAGAATCACGTGCTCGTTCTTACCAAGATCTCGTGGATGCTACTCGTCCTGTTCAGAGTATAGCACCGCCCTATTTTGACTCCCTCTTTCAACCTGGCTTGTGGTATTTGTTGATTCATTATGAGGATCTTCCTTACATTGCTGTCGGATCTGCGTCAACCCTTTCCCGTGAGTGTGTGGTAGGAGTCTCTGGCAAAGAGTACACTGCTTTTATGCGTCTTCCTGCCAAGCGGAACGTTACTCTTTCCTTGCACTACTGCATTCGAGGTGCGCGATGATTGTCCATCGAGGTGGAACTGTTGCGTTACTCTTCCTTGGACTTGGGTTCTTAGTCCTAGTTGGGCTGCTTCTCACAGGAAAGATCGTGCAGAAAGAAAACTATGTGGGTAAGACTGCTTTGGAGCTCTCTGTTGGGTCTGAGAAACTTCATCATCTTCTCTTTTTGCATCGTGTTGCCGGTGCTGTTGCTCTTGATGAAACACTGATACACCATAGCACTTCTGGTGATGCACCCTGTGTGATTGAAGGCGTGCGCCTCTGGAATCATGAGACTTGCGCTTTTTCTGAGAAAACATTGCACTCCTCTTTTTTGATGATGTTTGATGCATTGTACCTTCAGCAGCTGCGTTCTTTTTTTTCTTCTGTTGACTTAGATGTTACTTTGCCGTCATCGTATGCTTATGACATCAGTGGTACTCTTCTTCGTGTGCGTTCTATGAATTCTCTTCGTTACCAGATGTTCAATTTTACGTATTCTGCCCCTGTCTTTGTTGACTTGAATGAAATATCTCTCCAGCGTTACTTTGAGACTTATTTGGGGGTTTATCAGATTCTTGCTGAGCACTCTTCTTGTTTACTAGGACAACAAGCTAGTGAAAATTTTGCTTCGTGCTTTGGAGGAAGCACGTATCGGTGGGTTGTTGAGAAAAGAGATGAGCATTTGTTCTTTATGGTGAGTGATCTTTCTGGTTTACCTGTTTCTGAGATTCGTTTTGCAATACCTTTAAATAGCCTCGATGATTTGAGTGGGAAAGAAGAACTTTTTCGTTAAACATTAGAGGTTACTCACGATGATGGGCTATCGTTTTGATGACATTGTGAAGAGAATTCATGAGGAAAAAGGCATTGCGTATGAGGAGATAGAACGACGAGTCAAGCAGAAACTGGACAAGCTGAGCGGATTGATCAGCAAAGAGGGTGCTGCGCACATTGTGGCGAATGAGCTGGGGGTGGATTTAATCAGCAGCATGAAGAAGCACGGCATCAAGATTTCGCACCTTGCACCTGGGATGAGAAATGTCACGATTGTTGGCAGTGTGATGAAGGATTATGGAGTGAGAGCGTACCAGAAGGAAGGACGAGAAGGGAAGGTGGCGAGCTTTTTGGTTGGCGATGAGAGCGGCATGATTCGCGTGGTCGTGTGGGACACGGAGCTGATGACGAAGATGGCAGCACACCAGTTTGGAGAAGGATGTGCTGTGAGGGTGAGCGATGGATTCATCAAAGATAACAACGGGTATCGCGAGATGCATCTTGGGAACAGGAGCTCTTTGGAGGTGAATCCGGAAGGCGTGCAGGTGAAGCACGTACAACCGGGGGACATCACACCACAATATCAGCGAAAAAAGATTCATGATGTGCAGGAGGGAGAATTTGTGAATGTTGTTGGAACGGTGGTGCAGGTGTTTGAGCCGAGATTTTATGAGGGCTGCTCTGTGTGCGGAAGAAAAGTGGAAAGTGGGTGCAGGGAGCATGGCAATGTGAGCAGCGTCATGGTGCCTGTGCTGAATTTTTCTTTGGATGACGGAACTGGGAATGTGCCTGTGGTGGTGTTCCGTGATTTGGTCGCGAAAACATTGGGTCTTGCTCCTGAGGTTGTGATGCAGTTCTCTCAGGATCCTTCTGGCTTTCCTCGTGTGAAACAGGATTTCGTAGGAAAACAATTGGTTGTAGGCGGGAAGGTGCAGAAAAACATGCTCCTCGATCGGATTGAACTTCGTGCGAACAGTGCGAGTGAAGCGAATCCTGATGATCTGTTGAAAGAATTTTCAGACCAGTCTGATCCCTCGTGGGTTGCTTAATGTTGGACGTATTTTCTGATTCTTTTGTTTCTGATGGGATAATAAATAAAACCTACCACGAGAAAGACACACCCAGCAACGATGGACACTATGGCTGTATATTTGATGAACCCATCGTCAAAGAATTTCAGCAGTGCCAGGCCGAACAGGAACGCTGCGAAGGCTGTCCGTATATAAGCAAGCAGTGTGCGTTCGTTGGAGAGCAGTGTTCTTTCCTCTGCTAAAAGATTGAGTGCTTTCCTTTTTCTTCTTTTTATCACTGTTTCACTTTTACCGATACTGACTATCTTTGTGTTATTTTTATACTTTTTCTTCTTCTC
>CAYJXC010000078.1:0-3288 GCA_964374075.1 Candidatus Woesearchaeota archaeon | reverse complement strand
AGCTACGCTCCACAATCTTTCTCTTAGAATTTTATGAGATTTTCAACAGCGCCGGCATAACCATTACATTTATGAATATCTGATATCTATGAGGTGATTGTATGGAGAACGCCATCATTGAATTGCGTCGTGTCTGGAAGACCTATCAGATGGGAAGCACCGCTGTGCATGCGTTGCGAGATGTCTCTCTGAAGATTCATCCGGGAGAGTTTGTGGCTGTGGTAGGACCTTCTGGTTCTGGAAAAAGCACGATGATGAACATTATTGGCTGTTTAGATATTCCGACGAAAGGGCAGGTACTGTTAGATGGCCATGACATTTCCTTGCTCTCCGAATCCAACTTGGCCACGATTCGCGGGAAGAAGATTGGATTTGTGTTCCAGCAGTTCAATCTGATTCCGACGCTGACTGCAGCGGAGAATGTCACGTTACCGATGATTTTTCAAGGAACTTCTGTGCGCGGGCGAGAAGAAAGGGGCATGAAGCTGCTGACGCACTTTGGATTACGCGACCGAGCAGTGCACAAACCCGCTGAGCTGTCTGGCGGACAGTCGCAGCGTGTTGCTCTTGCACGTGCGTTAGCGAATAATCCTGAGGTGGTTCTGGCAGATGAGCCTACAGGTAACTTGGATTCCAAGACCGGAGCTGATGTGATGGACACCCTTCAGACCATTCATCTCAAAGAAGGAAAAACAGTTATTTTAGTCACCCATGACCTGAATTTGGTGCATCATGCGGAACGCGTAATCTATTTAAAGGATGGCATGATTGAACGGGTGAAAAAAAGGTGATCCCATGACGAAACTCTTGTTGACCTTCTTGTTGACCTTCGCATTCCTTCTTGTCTTGAGCACTGGTGTTTCTGCGCAGGCGCTCAGCTTTAGCATGCTCGGACAAGATCCTGATCCGGTACGGGCAGGCGATGTGGTGGAAGTGCGGTTCAAGGTGGAGAACACATGGGAGCAGACACGCTATGGTGTGAATGTCGAGATTGTGCCTGAGTATCCTTTTTCGCTCTATGGCAATGCTGCAGTAAAAGAATTGGGGCGCATTGACGGGCGCGAGTATGGATCGAATGCCGTGTACTTTGACTTCAAACTACGCGTTGATGTTGGAGCCAGCGATGGGGATCATGAGATCAGGCTGAGGGTGCTTGATGGGGACAAGGGTGCATGGGAATTGAAGAATATGTTTTACATTGATGTGGATCATGAGCGGATTGAGGTGAAACCCTACATTGTGTCGAGCACTCTCGTTACTGGAGGAGGGAGCGGCAGTTTTACCATTGAGATGGCCAACAGCGGCGGGGTGGATGTGGATGCCTTAGAGCTAGAGCTGATGCCGAGCACCGACTACAAATTGCTGTCCACCAGCAATTATGTGTATCTTGGCAATCTGGAATCTGATGATACGGAATCAGAAGATTTCACTATCTATGTGGAGAAGGGAGTCACGGATGTGCATATTCCGGTGACATTGACGTATGAATACAAGGACGAGCAATATTCTCGCGAAGAGGATCTTGTGCTGCGATTGCTTACACAGAAAGAAGCGAAACAGGTGGGCCTTGTTAAACAGAGCATGATACCTTATATCATTGGTGCTGGCGCGGTCGTGATTGTGGCTCTCTTCCTGATCAGACGCTTCAGGAAACGATGATCAACGACTATGTTCAGTTTTCTTTTCGGTCGTTGAAACACCGCGGATTGAGAAGCTGGCTGACGATCATCGGGATCTTTATTGGCATTGCTGCTGTTGTTTCTCTGATCAGCATCGGGCAGGGATTGAGGGCTGCTGTGGCAGCGCAGTTTAATTTCCTCAGCACCGATATTTTGAGCGTGCAGGCATCGGGATTGCAGAATGGACCGCCAGGGCAAAGCGTGGTGAAACCCCTACAGGCATCCTACGTGGATGACATTGAACGGCTGCATGGCGTGGAGTTTGCCATCGGCAGGATCATTGAAGATGCGAAGATTCAGTTCAACGGGCGGAGTGACTTTACGTTTGCTGGCAGCATGCCGGATGGCTTCAAGAGAAAAGAGGTTGAACGGATTGCGCAGTTTGAACTCGCAGAGGGACGGATGCTCAAGGACGGGGACGGGCATAAAGTGGTGTTGGGGCACAATTATGCATTGCCGGATCAGTTTGGCAAGGCGGTGCAGATCAGAGATGATGTGCTGATTCAGGGAGAGAAGTTTGAAGTGGTTGGACTGCTGAAGAAGAAGGGCAGCTTCATTGTGGATAATATTATTCTCATGAATGAGGATATCATAAAGGATGTGTTTAGTGTATATGACACGTATGATCTAATTGCGGTGAAGGTGTCTGAAGGGCGCGAGATGAAAAATGTGAAACAGCGCGTGGATGCCTATTTGCGTGATCAACGGGATGTGGATGAAGGTGAGGAGGATTTCAGTGTTGAATCTGCTAAACAGGATATCAAAAATCTTGATGCCACCTTGTTTGCCATTCAAATGTTTGTGTATGTGATTGCTGCCATTTCCTTGATTGTCGGCGGGATTGGAATTGCGAATACGATGTACACCTCTGTTCTTGAGAGAACAAACCAGATCGGCGTGATGAAATCTATCGGCGCGCGAAGGAACGATATCTTTCTTTTATTTTTGATTGAATCTGGATTGCTGGGAATGGCTGGCGGGCTCTTCGGCATTTTGTTGGGTGTTGGCATTGCACAAGGCATAACGGTAGTTGGGACGGTGTTTTTGAAGACTGATTTGTTACAGGTGAGTGTACCTTGGGCATTGATGATAGGGGCATTTGTGTTCTCGTTTGTGCTGGGGGCGATCTTTGGCATCTTACCGGCATTACGCGCAGCGCGCTTACATCCGGTGGAGGCGTTGAGGAGGGCCACATGATTGCAGGATCGTTGGTGGTGTATTCCCTGAAGAACTTGAGAAAACGAGCAGTGCGCAGTTTGTTGACGATTGTTTCTGTGATGATTGGCATTGCTGCGATAACGGCGTTAGTGAGCTTTGGCAATGGAATCTCTTTGTATGTGGAAGAGATGGCACAGAAGATGGGAAATGACAAATTAATGGTGCAGCCGCGCGGCTTTGGTTTTGGACCTGCAGTGAATTCGAATGTCGTGCTGGATAAAGATGACTTGGAAACTGTTGAAGATGTACATGGAGTGGAGGAAGCAACAGGACGGTATTGGATCAAAGGAGAGGTTGAATTTGATGCCCAGAAGAACTACACGGATGTTTTTGGCGCAGATTATAGAGATCATCCTGAACAGATCCGAGAGGTGAATACCTTACAGCTGAT
>CAYJXC010000077.1:0-3288 GCA_964374075.1 Candidatus Woesearchaeota archaeon | reverse complement strand
ATATAAGTCAGAATGGTGATGATGAAGTAGGTATCATATGTCTGTGTCCTACACATCCTCACACTTTCGTGGCATATGCGCAGAAAGTTTTTCCACGTCCAGTTCCTTGCAGTGGCGTAACAAAATAGCAATCACCCTGTAAGGAAGAATCTCTGCACATCACCCGAGCGCGTAAAGAATCCTGAAGAGTGCACTGCTTCAACCCAAGAAAAGTTTTGCTCTCAGTGCAGATCGTTGAATCCAAAACCTCCGTAGCTCGTCGAAACGTGGTACGCACAACCGTGGAAGGCACAGGAACACCAACGATGAGTTGCTCTGGGCGATCGCTGTTGCACAACTGCACAGTTGTTCTGCCTGTCAAATCAACAGATGGCAAAGGTGTTGGTGAAGCAGTACGCGCACCGCGAACCACAACAGGCATCCCGCTCAAGGATTCAACAGGCGCTTGCATCTGCACAAAGAAAATGATCAAGGAAAATGCCGCAACACCCAGAACAACAGCAAAGGTTTGGCGAAGGTCTCGCGAAGCAACAAAAACACGTTGTTTCTTCACAACAAAGCTGCGCTGCCTCCTTTTCATTGCTCTTCAGAAGAGCAGATTCTTTTTATACTTTATGCTTACACGTACGTGTTTAGCTCCCCCGATCAGAGGCAAATTTAACCTCCGTTCCACTGAAAACTTTTAAGAAAGTGAAAAAATAAGGCTAAAATGAGCTTCGTTTCAAAAACAGCTAAACACGTACAAGCAACCCTTATAAATCTCCCTCTCCGGTGTTTCTCTCGGTGTGCCGCGATCGCATAACCTGGTAGTGCACAGAAAAAAGCACTCAGGAGTTGATAAGAACCTGGGTTCTTATTGTGGAAGCCTGGAAAACCAGAACATACCAGCGAGCCTGACCCGCAAGGGTATCCCGGTTCAAATCCGGGTCGCGGCGTCCTCCTTACACATTCCCTAAAAAAGGTAATTCCTTTCTCTTCATCCACAACAAAATCCCACAACAAACAAACACAACCCATGCCAATCCAAATAAGAGTCCACCATCTCCTTGCACCTCAATTCCAAGCACAGTCGCATGACTCAAAATTGCTCCAATCATTAATAAGAAAGAAAGCAATGCTCCAAGAGGCACCAATCGCGTGATCAACAAACCAATACCACCAATCAATTCAATAATGCCAGTCAAGTAGCGTCCCCACGGCTCCACACCTAATTGAGAAAAGATAAACACCGCCTCTTCCGCCCCAGTGAACTTAAACCACAAGCTCTGCAACAGGATGACGGCAGGAATCAAGCGTAAGATCCAAGACAAAACCTTATTCATGTCTTCTTGTCCTGTGCTTTCATGTCTTTTAAAGTTTTCTTAAAGGCCTCAAGTTGTTTGTCAGTGAGTCTCCCAAATCGCCCATACTGATACCGTATGCTGCGCAAAAAAGAATTCTGTTCATACCATGCCAGGGGAATATCAAAAAGTTTTGCAAGTGCGGCATCCTCAAGAGGTTCTTGCACCTCTTTCATTTCACATACTGTACACACGGGAAATGTAGTCTTCCACGAAGAAACAAGAACCCACTGCTCCTTGCACACAGAACAGCGCTGTTTATAAGAAGCCATGCAAAAACAAGAGAAAGTCCATTATTAAGTCTTTTGAAGCAAGATGCTTCGAAACGTTTATAAAGCAAATGCCGAGAAGCCTCTCTATGTCAAACAAACCTCGCGGATTAGGAGCCGGAAAGAAATTAAAAAAACGAAGAAGGCAGTTTCGCTGGAATGATTATGATTTTGTGCGCAGAACGCTCGGCTTGAAGCAAAAAGCTGATCCCTTGGAGGGAGCATCACAAGCCAAGGCCATTGTCTTGGAAAAGCGTCAGATTGAAGCCAAGCAGCCCTGTTCAGGCATGCGAAAGGCAGTCTTTGTCCAGCTCACCAAGAATGGACGTCAAATCACTGCATTCGCACCAGGCAACGAAGCGATCAAGAAGATTGACGAGCACGATGAAGTCATCATCGAACGCATTGGTGGAAAAATGGGCAGATCCAAAGGAGACTTACCGGGAGTCCGCTGGCAGGTCATCAAAGTGAATGATCAAAGTCTCGACGCGCTCCTGAAAGGCAAGATTGAGAAAGGAAGACGATGATGCCGTTCAAGCTCATGGGACGCTGGGACACCTCAAAAATCCAAGTGGCTGACCTTGGTTTGAAGCCCTATCTCAACCTCCAGAGTGTCTATGTGCCCCACAGTCAAGGGCGAAGTTCAAAGATCCAATTCCACAAGAATAAATATACCATCGTGGAACGCTTGATGAACAAACTGATGGTGCCTGGGCATCGCGGAAAGAAGCATATGCTCACCTCTGGCATCTGCGGAGGGAAAAGTTTGACTGCCTTCAAAATTGTCGAACAGGCATTCTCCATCATCGAAGCAAAAACAAAAGAGAATCCTGTGCAAGTGCTCGTGAAAGCAATCGAAAATGCAGCGCCGCGTGATGAAATCACCACGATCGAATACGGGGGTGCTCGCTATCCTCAGGCAGTGGACTGTGCTCCGCAACGAAGAGTTGATCTTGTGTTGCGCATATTTGTGCAGGGTGCCTATCAAAAGAGTTTTGGCAAGAAAGTCAAAGCGCACGAAGCACTGGCAGAAGAAATTATGCTTGCTGCCCAAAACGACCAAAAATCGACAGCGATGGCCAAGAAACTAGAATTAGAGAGACAGGCTGACGCTGCACGCTAAAGGTTGATTACTTCTCCAAAAACAAACTCATCACCATCAAATCTTCCCCCTTCTTGAAGTGATCTTTTAACAACCCTTCTCGCCGAAATCCTAATAAATTATATACACCAACATATGGATACAGTGATAAAGAATAGAGTTTTCTCAGCCCTTCAATCTGCGCGCTGGCAATCACTGCTCGTAACATCTGTTCGAGTAACTCCTGTCGGTGGCGGGGAGAAAACACCACCTCATCACGAATCCCAGCAACCTCGCCCTCGTAAACGACCAACGCTATCAGCCCAACATCCTGCCCTTCACTATTTTTGTAAAGAAAAAAAACGATCGCTCACCACATCAAGTGCATGCCCTCGCACAAGATATTGTAAGGCCCACTCTTTGTCATAGACGTCCATACCTCGCTCCTTCCAATAGCGAGCAAGCTCTTCCGCAACTCATTCAAAATCACCTGGAGACACGGAAGACAAAGGCATCACAGGGAGACAGGACCAAAGCTTTATACACATTTTTCGAGGCATTCCCTTCATGGGAACAGCAACGACGATAGAAGAATTCA
>CAYJXC010000076.1:0-3324 GCA_964374075.1 Candidatus Woesearchaeota archaeon | reverse complement strand
CTGAGAGTGCTGGTGAGTCGGATGGAGTCATTATTGGAATTATCCGACAAACTCGAAGATGCGGGGGAAGAGGATACTGAGAAAATTCGTCCAGTAAATTCTTTCCATAGAGGAGACGAGAAAAGGCCTCTGCTTCCATCTTCGCTCCCACCAAGGCATGATGTGGCTTTGGCTCAGGCGGTAATCCCACATACTGAAAAATCGTGTCAGTGTTGATATCTGTCCTCCCATTCTTCAGCGGCGGTTGCAATCCACGTCGAAGGTGATGAGCATAACAGAGTGTATGGAGATCAATCGTGCGGTGACCAAGGTGGAGAGGAATGTCATAGTACTCTGCTGCAGCCCTGCAAAAATCACGATCAAAAGAGGGATTCTCTCCTGCAACTGTTCGATCATCAACATTCAATATCCAGCCAAAAAAATCTCTGAGGATGACATCAAGAGAAGGTTTGCGTGGGTCGTTAATCTGCTCTTCAGTAAACCCATTGGTAGCTAATGCTTCTGCAGTGACCTCAGCGCCTGCCCGCATCCGGCATTCTCGGTAAAGCTGATACGTGGGTCGAGAAGAATCAATTGCCCCTATGCTCACAATAGAATGTTTTTTTGGGTCAAGACCAGTCGTTTCGACATCAAGTACGATCATAAAAAAACAACAAAATCATTTCTTTATAAAACTACCCCTATGATGACCACACTGTAAATTTACTCGTTTCGGAATACTGGCAATTGTTATTTCTGAAGTAGAAGCAAATATCGCTATCATCATCCCAGTAACATCAAACATACAAGCCCTTCGTTTTCCTCATATCCTTGAAGTAAAACCATCAAAACAGAATGGATTGACAGACACATCAGTTGCACCAATATTCCAAGTATGGGCAATAGATAAGAAAAGAATGAGAAAAATAGGGAACTAGAAGAATCATTGTTAAAAGCTGTTAATAATATGCTAAGAAAAATTATTCAGATAGAAACAACGCATTACAAGAAGTCAATCCCCAACTCACTTTCAATATCTCTCTTCTCTTTTTCAACCATCATTCTTTTCGGTCCAAAGATCTGCGGACTGCTCACCCCAGTCACAATCAGCATGCACCGCACGGTCTTTCCCAGGTCTTCAGAGATCTGTGCTCCCCAGATGATCCGTGCCTCATCGCTCATCTTCTGGCTCACGGTTTCCACCACAGTCTTCGCCTCCTCCAACGTCATATCAGGTCCGCCGCTGACATTGATCAACGCACCCGTTGCACCCGTGACATCCACATCCAACAGGGGATTGTTCAGTGCCTTCTGCACGCATTCGGTGGCGCGATGTTCTGTATCGCTCTCCCCCACTCCAATCATCGCCACACCCCCGCGTCCCATCACCGTGCGAATGTCAGCAAAGTCTAGATTCACCAAGCCAGCCTTCGTCACCAGCTCCGCTATCCCCTTCACAGCATTTGTCAAGATCTCATCCGCAATCTTGAAGGCAGTGTGCAGCGGCAGTTCAGGCGCTAACTCCAGCAGCTTGTCATTAGGAATCACAATCAGCGTGTCAACGGTCTTCTCTAATTTCTCCAGTCCATACATCGCATTCTCGTATCTCCTCCTCCCCTCCATCTCAAACGGCAAGGTCACAATAGCAACCGTCAGGGCATTGACCTTCTTGGCCTGCTCCGCAATCACAGGCGCGCTTCCTGTCCCTGTCCCTCCACCCAATCCGCAGGTGATAAAGACCATGTCAGCTCCCTGCAGCTTTGCCTTCACCTCATGTTCATTCTCGCGTGCTGCTTCCTCCCCAATCTGCGGCACTGATCCAGCCCCCAGTCCTTGGGTGATTTCTTTTCCAATGAGAATTTTCGTCGTGGCATGGGTGTACAACAAATCCTGCGCATCAGTATTCACCGCAATCGTTTCAATGCCGCTCGCGCCAACCTCAGAAATCCTGTTAATCGTATTATTCCCAGCGCCCCCGCACCCCACCACCTTGATCTTGGCCCTTTGTCGAGCCAGAATCTGTTCCAGTTCAGCATCTAAGGGATTCTCAGGAAGAGTTCCTCTTTTCACGGTGATATCAGCCATAGTCTGTTCCTCTTTTCAGATACGCTCATCAACGAACAGGGATTTTTATACTTATCTATGGCGGAGTGGTTGCTTTCTCCTGTGGTGTCTGCTCCGGTGTCTTCTCCTCTGTGTTCTCTATAAAGGTAACATGCTTCACCTCAGGAATCAATCGCGTGAGATGTTCCGTAACCTGCTTCTGCAGAGGCTCTGGAAGAGCAAGGTGAACAGTCAAGTTCCCCTGTGCATACGCAAAAGAGATCTCTTGTCCAAGGAGTGATCTCAAGAAGGCATGAATTTTTTCTTGACTATCAGTAACAATGCGCTTCGCGGTAAGTTCGTAGGTGACGTCGCGTCCTGCCAGCGGATGATTGAAATCCACAATCACGCGTCCTCCTGACACGGTCTTGATCACACCCATGAACCCATCCATCGTCACCTGCAACCCAGGAAAGGGCTTGATCTGTTGCTTCATGAACACCTGGATCGGCACGATCTTCATCAGCTTCGCATTCTTCTTGCCAAACGCCTCATCAGGTCCCAAGGAAAGAGTATATTTTCCCATGTCCTTCCCTTCCAAATACGTATCAATCCCCTTGACAATCTGTCCCTCTCCCACGCAGATCACGCGCGGTCCATACTGCTGGTGCTCACGATACAGTCCTTCCTTCTTCGCAACATCCTGAGACGTGAGATCAAAAATCCTTCCATCCTCCTGTAATCTGCCAACATAATCAAGTTCAACAAAATCTCCCTTCTTGATCTTCATACAAATTCCTCCAGAAAGATGCTATTTAAACCTAACGAAACATAATCTTTATAAAGAATCCAGCGTGCAGACAGAAGAATGACGACAAAACCCGTGTCAGTGGGGAGTTTGAGGGCTGGTCGCTACGTGGTGATTGACGGCGTAGCGTGCGTCGTGAAAAATGTTCAAATCTCAAAGCCGGGAAAGCACGGCAGCACCAAAGCGCGCATTGATGCTGTTGGCATTGTGGACGGCACAAAGCGCATTATCATCAAACCAACGGGAGATACTATGGAATCTCCCCTCATTGAAAAAGAGACAGCACAAGTCCTCTCGATTACGGGGAACACGGCAAATGTGATGGATATGAAGAGCTACGAAACCTTCGACCTGAAAATACCAGAAGAACTTCAAAATAAACTCAAGGAAGGGGCGCACATTCAGTATTGGATCATTCTCGGGGAAAAGGTGATGCAAACCATCAGATCACAAGAAGAAAAGGATGAAGAGTAATCATGGTCAAGTTTCCAGAA
>CAYJXC010000075.1:0-3348 GCA_964374075.1 Candidatus Woesearchaeota archaeon | reverse complement strand
AGACCTTCATGGGATGTGGAGATGGTTCTCTTTTTTTAAAGATATTGGTTATTTGTGGATGAGGACTTCTGTATAATTCTTGTGGAAATATTTCCTGGCAACTCGTTGTACATCCTCTAAGGTTATTTTCTTGATACGTTGCGGATAATGTACTGGTTCTTTGTTGAAAAGAGACCACTCGGCATTATTGTCGGCACGTCCTTTGGCGTCTTCGCGATAGAGGATGAAGTTGCCGATGAGGTAGTTCTTGGCGTCTTTGACCTCTTTTTTTGTCAGGTTCTTGAGCTTGAACGCATCTAGGAGGACCTTGCGTGCTTCGTGGAGATGCTCCTTGTTGGTGCTGATGTAGGAGGCAAAGGCTCCGAAGGTTCTTGATGATTCGTACATTGCACCCACCATGTAGGCGATGCCCCTCTTCGTTCTAATCTCGTCAAACAAACGGGAACTTTGACCACGGCCTAAGATCGAACGAATCACTTCAAGAGCATAACTGTCTGGATGCCCTTTGGGAGCAGCTGGATAGCCGAGGGCAAGATAGACATGTTCCACATCGCGCTTGATGGTTTTTTTCTGGGGCTGTTTCAGGGGCGGTTCTTTCGTGGGTGGTTCTTTTGATGGCGAACGAGAAGGGATATTTTCAAAATACTTTTTGATGATTTTGAAGGGGCTAGGGATGTTGCCCACGATGGAGATGGTTATGTTGCTGGGAATGTAATGTGTTTTGTGGTAGCGGATCATGTCATCGCGGGACATCTTCAGGATGGCTTCTGCGTTTCCATAAATAGGGTTACGCGCTTTATGCTTTTTGAAGAGAGTTTTCATGAACAGGATCCAGAGATAGGATTTTGGGTCGTCATTGGTAACCTTGATCTCATTGAGAACGACGTTCTTTTCTTTCTTGAGGATTTTTTCATCAAAGAGGGGATTCTTGATGATATCTGCCATCATGCCGAGAGCTCGCTTGAAATATTGCCTTGGGATGTGAATGTAGTAGAAGGTGCGTTCATAGATGGTTACTGCATTGAATTCTCCCCCTACAGACTCGATGGCGTTGGAGATTTCGTGGCCTGTTCTGGTTGTGGTGCCTTCGAAGAGCATGTGCTCGATGAGATGGGTCATGCCTTCTTGCTTCTTGCTTTCGTTGGCTGAACCTACCTTGATTTGGACTTCGACAGCGACGGACTCCATGGGACGTCTTTCAAAGAGAACCGTGATGCCATTCTTGAAGGTGAGCTTTTGCATGTGGGAAAAGGTATTTAAAGTGTATATAATGATTATGCTTATGCGACCTGAGGTGACTGCTCTTCTTCGTCAGCACGGATTGGATGCTTTGGTGTTGGTGCAAACGATGGAGAGACCTGATTCTTCGTTTACGTATTTCACTGGAGTGAGGAGGGTGACAGGATGTTTTGTGATGACGCCGAAGAAACAGATTGTGTTTGTGTCACCGCTGGAGTATGGAACTGCACACCACGCTGTGCACGTGCGCGATTGCAGGGTGATGGAAAAGAATTTTTTGCAGGATGTTGCGTCCCTGACGGGAAAAAGAGTCGGGATGAATTTTGAGCACCTTTCTGTCAATGCGCTGAGGAGGGTGAAGAAACAGCTGAAGAGGAAGCGGATTGTCGATGCGTCTTCCCTCTTGCGAGAGATGCGGATGGTGAAGCGAAGGGATGAATTGTTGCTCATGCAGAAGGCCTGCAGAATTACAGATCAGATTTTCACCAAAGTATTTCGCGATGCACGCAGCGTAAAAACTGAAGAAGACATGAAAGGGATGATTGAGGAGGAGATGCTCCAGTATGGAGTGGTGCCGAGCTTCGATCCTATTGTGGCTTCGGGAAGAAACAGCGCACACCCCCATCACGTGAGCGGGAATACCCGACTGCGAGGGATGACCATTATTGACATGGGCGTGAAGGTGCATCATTATTGCTCTGACATCACCAGAACGATCTCCTTTGGACAACCGACACGACGAGAGCTTGATGTGTATCATTATGTGCAACGTGTTCAGGAAACGTGCGTGCAGATGGTGAAGGCTGGAGAACGTTTTTCTGTCATTCATCAGTATGCCTCTCGCTCGATGGGGAAGCAGATGATGCACAACATCGGCCATGGGTTAGGATTAGATGTGCATGAACACCCTTTTCCAGGCACGGAGCGAGGCGATGATACGCTGAAGGAATCTATGGTGATTACGATTGAACCTGGATTGTATCTGGAAGGGAAGTTTGGCGTGCGGATCGAGGATGATGTGGTTGTTGGAAAGGAGAAGAGAACCCTCTTGTCGAAGACAGGAAAAGAACTGCTCGTGGTGTCCTGATGAAACCGAAGGAGCGAGGACGGAAGATTTTTCACGTGATCGTGTGGTGCGTTGTCTTAGGACTCTACCTGTGGGTTGAACAGTTTTCTTATGGCACTTTCTTTGTTGTGGGATTGTTTTTCTTTTTTTTCGTTCTTGATCTCTTGCGCCTCTATTTTCATGTGCCTTTGCCCTTCCTGTCGCTGTTACGAAAAGGGGAACGCAAGCGTTTCTTTACGCCGACGAGAACGATGTTCGGATTTGCAGTGGCTGTACTCCTGTTTGAACAACAGCTGGTTGTCGCAAGTTTTTTGATGATGATTTTTGGCGATTTTGTTGCACCCCTGGTGGGGCAGTATGGACATCATTGGATTTCTTTGCAGAGGAAGAAGAATTGGGAAGGTGCTGGTGCAGAATTTGTTGTTGATGTGATGATTGGATTGTTGGTGGTGAAGGTTGTTGCTGTTGCTGTGGTGATGGCTCTTGCTGCGACTCTTGTGGAGACCTTCAATCAGCAGTGGGATGACAACATGGTAATTCCTCCTGTGGCAAGCTTTGCTGGAACAGTGATAAGGTTTATCGCTTAAGAACAAACTTGGTAAAGAGATAAATCACGAGGAGAAGAATATCAAAGTGTGCCCAGTACTGCAACGATGAACGAGCAAAGAAAGCAGCAAACCATAATCCGATGCCAGCAGCGACTCCTTTCCCCCCTGCGAAGTTGAGATAGAAGGGATAGCGATGGCCGATGATTACGAAGAGCGAGGAGATGTATATGTTGAGTTCTGGGAGCACAAAAATGTCTTTCGCCAACCAGAAACAGAGCGCTCCTTTCCCCACATCAATGAGAAATACGACGATGGCTGGAACAAGACCCAACGTTTCATAGGTGTTGAGCGTGCCTACATTCTTTGTGCCTTTTTTTCTGATGTCGCAGCCCTTGAGCTTGCCGAACAGATACGCTGGGTTGAGAGTGCCTATGAGGTAGGATAAAATGATTGCGAACAGGAAGCGAAGCATGTCTTTGGATAGAAGAAACTCTT
>CAYJXC010000074.1:2323-3418 GCA_964374075.1 Candidatus Woesearchaeota archaeon | reverse complement strand
ATGTGGCCAATAAATGTGGTCAATCCAGCACAAACGAAGATTCATGAAATTCATAAAAAGCGGGCCAGGTCAGCAGGATGTGTTACTGGATTTGAGCATGGAAAAGGAGAGTGGGCTAACCATCCTGCCCAAGGCGGTTCATTTTCAAATATTGGATGTTATGATTCTGGATTATCGAGAGAATCGGGAATAGATCCCTTTACAGGGCAACAGGGAGCCCCAGTTCATCTTGAAGAATGCGAGGTGAAGTGGGGGGATTATTTCAAAAAAGATTTTGTTAAGAAAAAAGGAAATCCCCATGTCCCTGGGGATAATACTCCCTCTGGTGAACATCCCGTAGGCACGTTCCAATGGTGTCCTTATACCTCACCACAGGGAGAAATCATTGCCCTGCATCCTCAAAAAGCGCGGGAACTTTGCTATAACAGTCAAGGTCAGATTACTGATCAATGCAAAATCTGCACCCCTCCTGCTGGAGCATTTTCCTTGCCACCCGGATTAGAACAATGTCATTGCTACACGAGGCAGCAGTTAAAAGATGGCCGCATTCCAGAAGAGCGCCTTCCTCCACCAAGCATTGGCCCTCCTGATGGTGGAGGTGGAGGACCAGGAACTGGGGGAGGAGGCAGGGGAGGAGGAGGCAATCCACAAACGTGCGAAGAAACAGAACCTGAATCCCGTTGGAGACAATCTCAACCACCAGGCAACCCTGCTCCAGACTGGCGGCCTGAACTGGTCAAAGAATGGTTTTGCGATCCAGATGTTGAATGCCCTATATCTGCAGCAGGGGAAGAACAAAATTGCGAGCCTGTTCCAGATTCAGCAACAGGTGACTTGAAATGTACCTGTGTCGAGCAACGTGGTGATGAAGGGGAACCTGAATTAGCAACGCCGACAACCTATTCATTATAAATGATGATTAATTGATTCTTATTCATTGTGATAGAGATGCTTTTCTATCTCTTTGATGTGGTGGAGAATGGCATATTGCTCGTATAGCGACGGGGGAAATTCATTAAGGGTAACACCTTTGTTATTCTCTTCATCTGCAATTCCTACTTCTTTTATGAGCATCGATGACCATCCAGATCGGAA
>CAYJXC010000074.1:0-2313 GCA_964374075.1 Candidatus Woesearchaeota archaeon | reverse complement strand
TCTATACCATACGCGAGCGTTTTCCCGATGTCTCCTGATTGAAAAGATCCTGCTGTTGTCTTTCTGTGTAGAACTGGCGTAATGCTCATTTCTGTATCATACCTTTCGAATGTTTTTATGCTGATTTCGACTGTTTGATACTCAACATCTTGATGCTGGCTCTCCACGCTCTTATCACCGTACACTATCAACCAGTGCTGAATTCCATCCTCTTCGCGGAGAGGAGCGTAATAGAGAAAACCATCATCACACTGCAGTCTTTTTGTTGACAGAGCAAATGACGATCCGTCGGATATGCATCCGCTTTCCTGCTGCCATGGCACATCATCCAAGCGTTGAGTCAATTCAGACACTTTTGCCGTGAACATTGTTGCGTGATCTCTGGCAGTGAGGAGATCTGTTATCTCACTGATGGTGTTGCTTTTCGTTGTTGATGGTGCAGTGAGCTTTTGCTCAGAAGAGGTATCCTCTGGAGCTGCATAGCGATGGACTATGATTTCCTGAACTTCTTGTTGTTCTTCGAATGATAGTTGCGGGAGAGGGACTGCTGCATTCTGTTGCTTCTTTCCGTAGAGTGCCGCTCCGATCAGAAGCCCTCCCGTTAATCCCAGTACTGCTGTTCCATAGGCAAGGAGCGTTTTCATAGGGAAAAAGAATGTTGATCTTTTTATATATCTTTCTATGTCTATGTTCAAGCAGTTATATCTTAAGGCGGTAAAGATTTAAATAATGCCCAAGACGCATCTAGAGATGCTACGCACGCACACGTGTGGGGAATTACGGGAAAAGGACGCTGGAAAAAATGTTGTTCTTTGTGGCTGGGTTGACACACTGCGTATTACTGGCAAGATTGCATTTCTCTTGTTGCGAGACAGAACAGGCATTACACAGATCTTCTTAGATAAGGGTTTTACTAAACAGATTCCTCAACTTAAAAAAGAATCGGTTGTTCTTATTGAAGGAGTAGTAAACAAACGACCTGCCAACCAAGTTCACAAAGATATTGCCACGGGAAGCATCGAAGTTGTTGCACAGAAACTTGATGTTGTGAGTGGAGCAGAAACGCCTTTGCCTATTGATGTGATTGACCAAACGACCACGGCGATTGATAAACGGTTAGATTATCGCTTCTTGGATGTGCGACGGGAGCGTGTGAAAGATATCTTCCAGGTGCGCTCGAAGATGTATCGCGCGACAGTAGATTACTTTGATCAAGCTGGATTTGTCGCCATCCAAACACCAAAACTTACTGCCTCTGGCGTGGAGTCAGGCGCTGAAGAGTTCAAGATTCCTTATTTCGGTAAGGTTGCATCACTAGCGCAATCTCCACAAGTGTACAAGCAGATGTTTGTCGTTTCTGGCTTGGAAAGAGTGTATGAGATTGCACCTATTTTTCGCGCAGAGAAATCACACACTACGCGACACCTGACGGAATTTATTGGCATTGATATGGAAATGGGATTCATTAAGGACGAACACGACGTGATGGATGTTGTTGAGCAGTATGTCCTTGATCTGCTGAGGACGATTAAGAAGGAGTGTGCGGCAGAGTTGCGGCGTTTGGGTGTCGATATTAATATTCCGAAAACTATTCCACGACTATCGTTGCTTGAGTTACGGAAGGTTTTGAAAGAACAAGGAAATGTTATTCCTGATGATGAGGATCCTGATGCTGAAGCGGAGCGGATGATTGGTGCGTATGTGAAGGATACATATAAAAGTGATTTGGTGTTTGTGCTGGATTATCCGTGGGCAAAGAGGCCATTTTACCATATGCGACCTGAAAAGAACAAGAACGTGACGAAGTCATTTGACTTATTGTATAAGGGAGTGGAGATTGGCACAGGTGCGCAGCGAGAACATCGCTTGGATGTATTGGAAAAACAGGCGAAAGAGAAAGGAATTGATCTCAATAAAATGCCCTTCTATCGAGATATCTTTAGATTCGGATGTCCGCCTCACGGAGGCATAGGATTAGGATTAGATCGCTTGACTGCGCAAATGCTTAATCTTGACAATATTCGTGAAGCTATCTTGTTGCCAAGAGATCCTGAACGACTGACACCCTGATGAGAGTAAAGACCACTATTTAAACTTTTGAGATATTTATTTCTGTTGTAGAAGATTTTAGTTTCTCAGTCTTTTTTTCAGCATCTGCGCTGCTTTTTTTATGTCTGCTTTCTGTCCTGTTGCTTTCATCACCTGACCGAGGAGGAAATGGAATGCTTTTTCCTTGCCTTTCTTCACATCTTCAACTGCCTGCTTATACTGAGAGATAACATCATCTATGATTTTTATGATGTTGGTCACTTT
>CAYJXC010000073.1:0-3453 GCA_964374075.1 Candidatus Woesearchaeota archaeon | reverse complement strand
GATTGGGGGGGTTTCTTTCTGTGCTGACACTCACCAGAGGCCATGGCGTACTACCACTCATGTTGATCGTGACATTTTGCGTGGCAACACCCAGAGGTCCTGCTAAAGGAGTAAAGGCGCTCAGCTTGCTGTCGACTGATTTTCCATTTGGTCCATAATACTCCACCGTGATATTCACCGCTCCAGGAGTGTGTGTATTCCAACTTACATTTCCATCAGCTGATGAACTGTACAGCTGAATGAGATAACGTTGAATGGGATTTGGTTGTAATGATGTATACAGAATGATACTGTGAGTATTGGCTGGAGTTCCAACTGGTAAAGAATATGCTGCCCCTGGTTCTTTCACATGAGCATAGACATACGAAATGTTGAGCTCAGGACTAAAGAGTCCAGTAGAATTCGTGAATTTACTCTGGTAATATCCTTCGGCAAGAGTTTGTGTTGAGTTAAATTTAAAGTTGAGATACATGTTGCTGATCAATAGTTCGGATAGATTGTGAGAACTTTCAAAAAAACGAAAACGAGAATCAATCAGAGTACTCGACCCGCTCGGCAAGTCAAGAGAGAAGGTATGCTGCGTTTGGTTTTGAGCAATGCTCATGTTAAATGTTCCCAAGAACGCTTCAGCGTATGCACGCTGCAAGGACCGCTCGAGATGCAGAAGCCTGTTCATCGACGCAAGCTCATACACTCTTCCTTCAGAATCTTCTGCGTTTTTTAATATAGCTGAACCCAATGCAAGGATCAGAATGCTCAGAAAGGTCATTCCCAAGGTCAAAAATGCACCACGCTTGAATAACATTTACTGTGTTCCTCCCTTCACCCATATGCGATATTTTATGATATGTGTTCCTTCAATCGGACGATCTATAGGATCCAGCGGCAAGGGTTTTTTGAAGGTGAAGACCCTCTCTCCACTGCCAACAAAACGATCTGTAGGGAAGAGATTATTTTGAACCATTGTCTCATTGGTGGATCCTGCATAGGCTTCGCTACCAACGACACGAAACCAGTAAATGCAGACAGCATCTCCCCTTAAGGAGACCTTGTTAACTCCTTTCAGGAAGGTGAATGGCCCAAGAAAAAAAGTACTATTTGTTGGCGGACCAAAATTTTGATATTTGCCATTCACATCGATTTCAAGCAAGCCAGAACCGGTTAAATTCAGCTCCAGAAATGCTGTCATATTGTTTCGTTCGAGAGGAGCTGTGAAAAAATCTTGCCACAATCCTGAGCAATGTCCTTGAGGTTGTCCGCTCACAATAGTACCAAGAGGAGTTTCTTTCAAGTCACTCACCGACACCCACATCTGGTAATTCGACGGCAAAAATCTGCTCAAATTGAGCTGTTTCGCCATGATTTCGTAATTCATCCAGAATTGGCTTTTGGTGTTATTCAGGACAATAGCGTCAAAGTTGCCCAGATGATCATAAATCGTCATGATATCGTCTGCTATGTTTGCTGATTGAAGATGAGAGAGAGAACTTTTGCTCGCAACACTAAAATAGTACACACTGTTCACCACCATCAACACCACTACTGTCACTGCGATAGCTCCATCTAATGCAAAGATCAATCCTTTTTTCCTCAGACGGATGGGCATCATGGTTTCCAAATAGCAAACTCCATAATATGCGGCTGGCCTTTAAATATGACAAGGCGCGCCAAATTCACCGTGTATTTTCCTGTTGGAAAACTACCCGCACTATACGCTGGATTTCCATTCTCAGTTTTTAATAGAAAATAATATTCGTAGAGAGCTATCTTCATGACATTTTTCATCTCTGGGTATGCTGAACCAGAAGGAAGAGGATCACTCAACGCAACAAAAGCATTAATTTTTTCTTCTGAAAGAACGTGATCCTCTTCTGCAAGACCAAAGAATTGCGTTGTCAACTCAGGAGATGATGCTGTTTGCCACTGTTCCGGGAAACCGGGACTTCTGATCAAACCTTCAACAATGTGGTAGCCACGCAGCAGCATCGTGTCGTAATCTAATCTCGCTTCCAAGCGTACATTATACAAATTCCAAATGAGTGTGGTAATAGTAATAAGAACAATGAAGATAGCAACAGCAACAAACAGATCGGTAATTGCAGCCTGGCCAGTTCGTGAGTGTTTCATGGGGCATTACGCCAGTTGTTACGGAGGCTCAACAACAACTTCCTTAGGGTTAGAAGCAACACCTTTCTGAATCACTGTGGCAGTATACGCACCTTGCCCAGGTTTCGAGGCCAGAGAAAAGTGAAGCTTTGTGTTGCTGTTTGCAGGATTATCATCTGGGACATATTCAATGCGGATGTGCTGAGGTGGACTGCTTTGTTCGCCTTCGAGAACAATAACAGCATGTTCTGAATCAAAATTTTTACCAATGAGCGTAGCTTGTTCAGCTGAGATGATATTAAAGGGTTGGAATTCCCCAATCTCTGGAGGATTCATCGCTATGACATCACCATCCACGTTTGCCACGGCAATGCGCCCAGGCGTCAGATCTGCTTCTTCAGATACATAACCGTTGAAGGGGATTGAAATCTCTTTGTCATTGACCAGCGTCGCTGTAACATAGCCATCAAGAGACACCTCTATGGCTTTCACATCTTTCACATCCACATTTTTCACACTGCCGCTACTGAGATAACCCACTTCCTCAAGTGAGGTTGCCAGCTGCACGGTTTGTGCAACACCTTCCACAATCAATATATTTTCTCCCAAGGAAAGGAAAGAGTAATCAAAAAAGGGGATTACCAAGAAGATGATCATGCCTATAATCACGAGGTATTCATAGGTTAACTGCCCTCTTTTTCCGATGGTCATTTTCGTTCTGTTGGGAGATGTTGGATTTTTTAACACTTTCTATTCTCCTAAGTTATGGTAATATTACCATTGTCATTCACAAAACCATGGTATTGAAGGGGTGCAAGCTGGGTATCGCGGACATTGGCGCTAAACCCGCAGGTGACTTCGACAGCTCCAGGGCCGGTAGCGGTCACTCCCACCGTGAGATATCCTTTTCTTGACACGTCTGTACGTTCACGGAGATAGGTGTTCGCATAGGTACCTGGACCGCCCACACCCACCATGCTTATGTAATTCGCAATCTTCAAACATTCATCCCTCAATTCAAGGTACTCTTCGGTGTGGGAGAACTGCAAACGCCAGCTAAAACTGATTCCTGTGATAATAATAAAAATGGTGAGCATGACTCCTACTGAGTACATCACTTCCATGCTAATTTGACCCTTTTTTATGGTCATGGTTTCACACTCACATTGATGTACCCTTCGCTATAATGCCTGACTAAGATGCGATAGGTTCCTGGTTGAATGTCGGTACCCACGATGTGATTACCGTCAGAAAAATGCGGCAGTGCGGGATCACCATTACGTTTTCTTTCCTCCGCTTGCCTTTGAGCTATCTGTTCGGTGGTAAGCTGGTTTGAGGGATTATTTG
>CAYJXC010000072.1:0-3481 GCA_964374075.1 Candidatus Woesearchaeota archaeon | reverse complement strand
TATGAGGATCCTAGCACGAGCTAGGTTAAAAAACCCTAGTCATGCAACACAGCAGTTTTAACTGGCAAAGAGGAAAAGAAAGAAGTAAAATCTAGCGATGGTGCATACGAACTAAAGGTTGTTTCTCCACAATCGCAATCTTCTTCACATGCAAGTAACCGCTGCACGAAGTGTCCATCACAGGTTCCGCATCGAGAATGTCCAAGCGTCGCCGAAAAAGTGGTCCGTCCACCACCAGCGTATCATAATGCCCTCCCTCAGCTCCCAAATGAAAGCCATAGCGCTGTGACAACGCCTTCAGTTCCATGAAGGTGGAAGCATCCAATCTCCTTCCCAGCCATCCCCGGTGCAATCCGTCAGCTGCAATCTGGGTGATGCGAATGTCATAACCCTGCTGGATCATCTCCTCCACCAAGCGGCCATGATCAAAGCCAGTATGGGTGGCAAACACCTCCACACCCAAGTCAAACAGTGCATCGCGCAGGGATGTAATTTGTGTTTCCTGTAAACCTACTCCGCCTAAGATGAGGGCATCAACAGGGTTATCCTGGACAATCTCCCTGACAATCTCCGCCTCTTTCTGCGGGTCTGCAACATCGCACGTCGTGTAGATATGGTCAAAGCCGAGCATGCTCGATAATTCTTTGGTGTACTCAACAGTCGCAAAGTGAAACAAATAACAATCAGTGCGGGTTGGTTTCACGCTTAACAAATATTTAATCGCCCATCCCTTTTCAAGGCAGTGCTGGATAGCAAACGTGCTGTCCTTTCCTCCGGAGTACATCACGGCAACATCCATAAATTCTCCAACAGAAAGAACGTTTATAAATCTTTGCGTGAGCTATTCTTCCTTCTTGATCTTGCTCTCACGAATCTCAATTTTTCCCTTGTCCACGACAAGCGTCACCTCATCATTCATGGTCAGCTCACTTAAGTCAGTGACAAATTTAGGCAAGCGAATCATGCCGTTCCGCACATCCAGGGTGGCAAGAATCCTCTTGTTGCGGCTGGGACGAACAGCCTCCATCTTCCTTCGTGCATGAGATATCTTCTTCTGTCTCAAGAAGTCTGCAGTCTGATCAGCAAGGTACTTCGCCACTAGATGGGCAACATTCTTCTTCGTTGCTTTGGTAATGCCCGCCAGCCCGGGAGAGAGATTCACTTCAATCACGGCAGGTTTTCTTCCCTCAAGAATGTCAACAGCGCAAATGTCTGCACCGATCACCTTCGCTGATTTTAAGGCAATCTGCTCCACATCCGGGCTCACCTCGCAGATTTCCCCAGTTCCGCCCGCATGAATGTTGGCGCGCATCTCTTCCATGGCCGCTCGTCTGCGCATGGCAATGACCTTCTTCCCAATCACTACAGCGCGAATATCAGTAAAGTCAGTGTCAATAAATTCCTGAATGAGGTAAGGCTGCTTGAATGCTTCCAGAGTGTCAAGCATCGTCTTCGCCGCCATCAGCGAATCAGCCATCATCACCCCCTTCCCCTGCGTCCCAAAGGGAATTTTCATCACAATGGGGTACTGCACCTCCTCCAAAATCTTCTTCGCAGCCGGGGTCGTTGCAGTAAAATAGGTCTTCGGTGTATGGACGCCATTCTTCAACAGCTCCAACAGTGTCAAGAATTTGTTGTGCGCAACAGAAAACGCTGCAGGTTTGATGGGCAAATAAGCTTCCTGCAAAAAAGCACGGCTGATCGCACGCTGAAGAAGAGTGTACTTGAAGGAGCCTCGAACATAAATACAGTCATACCCCTTCACTTCACGCCTGTCTGAAAAGACATGTAATCCTTCAGCGGAAGCATGAATTTCCAAGGTACGCAGATCAAGATGTGTCGCGCTGTCAAAGTAGCGCTCAGCTTCTTTCACAATAGCGAGGCTGCTTTTTCCGCCAAGGCTGATGACACAGAGGTTCATGCTTTCTTCCGTGAGAGTGTAGGGGAAATGGGCAAACTGGGATCAATGAGAAAATTTTTTCTCAAGATGTTCCTGCCAATCAACAGAGGATATTCCATATGCGCTCGATGGATAATCGTAAAGGAAGCGCGAATCGTTCTGCCCTTGATCTTCACGACAGCTTTCACCACAGCGCGAATTCTCCTGCCATGAGCAGAAATAATCGTCCGCTTTGCGACAAGGGGGCCAAGGCGGAGCTCTGTTGCAAGGCCGAGATCAATAGAGCTGGTCGCAGCGCCAGTATCAATGCGTGCCAACAAGGGAGAACCATTAATCTCCACCTCTTCGACAAGGCCAACAACTGTTTTGTGAGTGTCCGGGGACATGGATCCTTCAACCTATGCTAAACAGGAGGTGGTCTATTTTAAAGGTTTCCGATAGATATATAAAAAGGCTTATAAAGAAAAGTGACCCTCCAAAGCAGATGGAAGACGAAGCGTTTCAAAAGCACTCAAAATATTTCTTCATGGTATGTTTCCTGATTATTGCAGCAGCATCAATCTATGTCGTGCGCCCCTACATTATCACCGTGATCAGCGCCGTCCTGCTAACCTACATCTTCTATCCCCTCTACCTCAAGATCAAGGCGGGAGTGCGGAACGAAAACGTGGCATCAGTGATCACGACTGCCATTATCATTTTTATCATTATCATCCCCTTAATCTTCGCCGCCAATGCCTTGATCAGCCAATCCATCGACTTCTTCTACAGGATTCGTAACATTGACGTGAGTGTAGTAGAGTCGTTCATCTCCAGGTATGTAAACGATAACGTTGAGGTGCAGGAGCAATTCAAAGATCTCCTGAACAAACTTGCCCTGTCCTTGGCAAAAGAAGCATCAGATTTTGTGGTCTCGCTTCCGCGTCGCATACTGCAATTCTTCGCGATGATTTTCACGATGTTCTATTTCTTCAAAGATGGCCAAAGCATTGTCGAGAGAATTCAAGAGCATATTCCTATGAGAGAAGTCCACAAGAGACACATCACCAGAAAATTCAGTAGCGTAGTGTACGCTAGCCTCTATGGCTTGGTCACGACAGCATTCATTCAAGGAACAGTCGGAGCCATAGGATTGTGGATTTTCGGTGTCCCCTCACCGATCTTATGGGGTCTCGTGATGATTATTCTTTCTATGTTGCCCTTTGTGGGAGCAGCCTTCGTCTGGTTCCCAGCATCGCTCTATAAAATCTTCACCGGTGAAATGTTCAACGGCATCGGCTTGCTGTTGTACGGATTGTTTATCGTCAGCACCATCGACAACATCATCCGCCCAAAGATTGTTGGTTTAAAGGGAAAGATTCATCCCGTGCTGGTGTTGCTGGGAGTATTAGGAGGCATTCGTGTCTTCGGGCTGTTGGGTATTATCCTTGGTCCCTTGATCCTTGCTATTCTGAACGTGTTCCTGGAACTCTATATTCTTGAGCGGGATCAGTAGATAGGAAAGTAAACTGATTTAAAGGATAGAGTATCTCTGTTTATAAGATTTTATCCTTAGTTCTCGCTGAAGTTTAAGAAAATTTT
>CAYJXC010000071.1:0-3494 GCA_964374075.1 Candidatus Woesearchaeota archaeon | reverse complement strand
ATTATTTCCACCGAGTTCCAATCCCACTTTCTTTAACCCAGCATGCTGAATCACATACTCTCCTACTGCACGCGAACCTGTGAACGAGATGCCTCGAATGCCAGCATGTGTGATCAGATGTGTACCTACCTCTTCACCTTGGCCTGTGACTATGTTGATGACACCAGGAGGAACACCAGCTTCTTTACAGATCTGGACGAGTTCCCACGCGCATAACGGTGTATCGGATGACGGTTTAAAGATGATGCCATTGCCACAGATCAATGCAGGTGCTACTTTCCATGCAGGAATGGCAAAGGGAAAGTTCCATGGTGTAATCAAACCGACAACACCGAGAGATTGGCGTATGGTGAAGCACAGCTTATGCCTGAGTTCAGATGGTGTGGTGTGGCCAAACAATCTTCTGCCTTCTCCAGCCATATACTCAAAGATGTCGATGGCTTCTTGCACGTCACCACATGATTCAGTGAGCACTTTTCCCATCTCTGTTGCGCAGAGTCTTCCCAATTCTTGCTTGCGCTTTCTGAGAATGCGGGCTATCTCGAGAAGAATCTCTCCACGGTGCGGAGCTGGAATTTCAGCCCATTTCTTCTGTGCCTCTGCTGCTGCCTTGACAGCAAGATCAACATCACGTCCTGTTCCCTGATGAAAATAGGCGAGTGGTTGCTCGGTTGTTGGATTCAGTGTGGGAAAGACTTTTCCAGAAGATGACTTAGCTTCCTTTCCCTTGATCCAGAGCCCGTATGTTCTCACCATCTTTTTCTCTGCAGAAGCGGTACTCGTTTAAAAGGTTTTCTTAGGATCAGGATTAGGACCAGGACCGTAGCGTTGGACACGGGGGTCTATGGTAGACCATTCCCAGATGCTGCCCTTGAAGTTGCTGGCGTTGGTGTAGCCTTTTGCGAGGGCGAGCTTGGTCGCTGCTTCTGAGCGTCCGCCTGTGCGGCAGTGGAAGATGAGGTTGCTGTCCTTCTTGGGATGGGAGAAATGATACTTGTTTTCGAACTCTGCTGGCGGAAGGGAGAGGGCTTCTTCTAGCTCTCCCAAAGGAATGTTTTTGGCTGTGGGAATCATACCAAAGTTCAGCTCTGCTGGTTCGCGGACGTCAATCAACACATAGTTGCCGTGGGTGTCGATGAGGCGCTTGAGTTCGGAGAGGGTGATGATGGGAACCACATTTGTGTGGTGGACAGAGTTTTTATAAAGTTATGCCCAGTACAACACTTCAACAAACATGGTAAAATCTTGTAATTTTTCTCTTTCTCGATCGTATTCCTCTCTGTTTGAAAAGCGAAGTACGGTGGCTCGATAGACTCCTGTTTCTTGCATAAGCTGAGTTGCAGCAAAGGGAAATTCTACAGCTAATTGTTCATAAGAATAGCTTTGTTTTTTCTCTTGAAGTTTTCTTGATAGTCCTTCGACTATACCTTGCAGATGCGCCTAACCTTCGTATTTGAATTGTGAATCGCTGATGAATTGTGAACAAAATATAGTATACACGCCCTCTGGCTGGCGATGCCCGACCATATTTGTTTTGTTCACCGCCATATATTTTTTTCCCTTCCAAAAAGGACTATTGATATCAATGAGCTCTGTTTTTAAATCTATAGGACTGGGAGACGCCCAATCATTGGGGGTGTGAAAATGGACAACAATGATTCCATTTTTCCCTTGCGGAGTGTAGAGCCCTTTTCCTTTTACTATATAAGGTCCTCCTCGTGCATCGTCTGTGTATTCCTCAAGCGGAATGGTGATCGTGAATCTTCGCTGGTCTCCGTAGACGTTGAAGGAGGACTCACGCATATTTTGAGTGAGTTCTCCTGCTTGTCTGAGGGCATTATAAAAGGCTTCTCCTCGTACAATGTCCATCAGGTCATACCGAAAGATCTTGTCTTGTGCCATCTTCATCTTCTTTCCTTACTCTGATGGATTTACGAGAAGTTCTTCCTCGCCATCCAGTATTCTCGCTATGAGTGCGTGAAGTTGAGGATCTTTTTCCTTCAGTTTTTTCTTTGGGCTCCAAAGGGGTCTCTCGTGCACATAATATTCTCCCCCAAATGCAAAATACTCTTCAGCATTCACCTGAAGTTCGTCTACGAGCCATTCATTTTCTTTGGCAAGCTCAAACAACCTTACGGCATCAAGTCTCGTTGTTTCTTTCAGTAGTTGATCGTAGATAAAGTGAAAGAGTTCATGTTGCATTGTTCTCACTGAGGCATCATCAGTACACAGAATGAGTCCTTTGTGGTATGTACCTCCTATTTGGTCTTTTAATTTATCGTTGTAGAGAGAGCGGAGCATCACACTGATGTAGTAGGCACTGTTTCCAGCGCAGCGTGATAAATGCCCTATTAACCTTTCATCTCTTCGAATATCTTCCTCTTGCATTCTGAGGGGGAGTCCCCTCATAGAGGGGAGATGCTGCGTTTTTTCCAAGACTGTTTGGAATGGATGGAGTGCTGTTTCTACTCTGTCATAGAACGCTGGATTGAGAGGCATAGGGAGATATTTCTCGAATGATCTACTTTCTTTTATAATCTCTTCGATGGATGTCATGTTCCCTTCTTCTCTTCTTGGACCTTCTGTTCTATTCCTGAGAATTTGCGTTCGCGTTCTGTCCATGCGTGCTGGAAGCTTCTTTCATATTCTTTGATGCGTGTCTCTACCTCTTCTTTGCTAACAGGATCGACGAATGTGGCGAGTGCTTCTGGACCAACAGTCTTTTTATCATTGCTGATTTCGAGGCGATAGGGGAGGTCAGGGCTCGTATGAATGGTTCTGAGGTAGGGACTGAGAATAAAATAACCGTCGCGCCTGATGACGGCAAGCACTCCACAATGTGTTCTGTCTCCTATTCCCATATCTACCCATATTCCCTTATACTCTGCAAAGGGGTGTTCACTGGCACTAATACTTGCTCCGAGCGGCATGAAAAGAGATATTGTTTTCCTCTTTTTAAACCTTTCTATTTGTTACTACTTGTTAGTTAATATCTAACACAAGATTTAAATAGACACTCTCTTTGGAACAGTCTATGAAACCACCACGCTACGTCACGATTGAATCAGGAGGGTATGGCTCAGATGCGCAGTATGCACAGCATCTCAATTCGCCACTGGGTGACTATTTTCATACGCCAGCCGGTGAGCTTGAGAGAATGGTTATAGATTCTTATGATGCGCGGAAACCGATTGCGTATCACGCCCGGCGTTCTTCTTATCCTTTCTCTTCTTATGCCTAATGTTTATGGAACAGAGTGAGGAGAATCGCCTTTTGGATGTGCAGCCTGTTTTCAGCCTGGTCAAACACCACAGACTGCTTGCCATCTATCACCGAAGATGTCACTTCTTGACCTAGCTTGGCTGGGAGGCAGTGCATGAAGATGGCATTTTCGATCTGTTTTTATGCTATGAACCTTGCAGGGAGGAGAATGGGGGTCTCTTCGAACTTAATATTCCAATATTCAAGATATGCTCGCGTTCGCTCGGTGTTTT
>CAYJXC010000070.1:1634-3566 GCA_964374075.1 Candidatus Woesearchaeota archaeon | reverse complement strand
TTTCTTCTTTGTTTTCCTTGTAGTCCTTGATTATTTCATCCAGGATTTTATTTATTCCTCTTACCTCTTTTGTTGTGATTTTCATAGTTATTCTGTAGTATAGATAAGTTTATAAGGATATCTATAGATATCCTATAATTATATGAGAAAGATAGAAGTTAGAAAAGGAGATTTAATATTAAAAGAGAAAGTTGAAGTTGTTTATGAGAAACAAGTTACCCCTTTTGGAAATTCAGGTAAATTAGATGCTCCTAAGAAATACATAGGTAAAAGGGCTTATGTAATCATTATCAAAGATTGAGATGAACTAATTCTGTCCCACAGCCTATTATTTCCCGGACAGAAAACGCTGAGCGACTTTCTTCCAATCGATTGCCTTGAAAAAAGCAGCAATGTAATCTACACGTTTCAAGCCATAATCAATCATGAACGCATGTTCAAAAACATCCATGATCAAAAGAGGTATTGTACCTGTTAAATGACCGGCATCATGTTCATTAATCCAGATATTAAAGAGTCGTTTTCCCTGCAGATCATAGCATAAAACAGCCCATCCAATGCCGCGCATGGCGCCAACTGCCTTGAATGCCTGTTCCCAATGCTCAACAGAACCAAAATCTTTGATGAGGTGTTTGGCGAGCGGATCATCCTGCTTCATCTCAACAGGTGTTTTGGACATGTTATCAAAGTAATATTCATGCAGACGCATGCCATTAAATTCCCATCCGAACCTGCGTTTGAGTTCGGCAAACTCTGGTGCAGAAGTCTTGCCTTCCTTCACCATCGTCATCATCGTATCAAGAAGTTTGTTGGTGTTTGTTACATATCCCTGATACAAAGTAAAATGATTCTTCAACAGTTGATCGCTGAACCCCGGTGTTCCCAGCAAATGATCAAAGTTCATCGCTTCATAAGGCATAGAATCACCTAAATTTTTCCCACCAAGTCTAAACTTGGCTTCAGGGTTTTCTTACCGGGCTGCCAGCTTGCTGGACAGACCTGGCCTTTATGCTCGCGAACAAATTTCGCCGCCTGCAATTTTCTCAGAATTTCTTCAGCGCAACGTCCAATGCTGTTATCATGAACATCAATTGCTTTCAGAACACCGTCGGGATCAATAATGAAGCTTCCGCGTAAGGATAATCCCTCCTCTTCAATGTATGTGCCAAATTCGCGGCATAATGTTCCTGTAGGATCGGCAAGCATGGGATACTTCACCTTCTGAATGGCCAGAGAATGATCATGCCATGCCTTATGCACGAAGACAGTGTCCGTGCTCACGCTCATAACTTCAGCGCCTAAGGTCTTGAACTTTTCATAATGATCAGCAGCCTCTTCGAGTTCTGTAGGGCAAACAAAGGTAAAATCCGCAGGATAGAAAAGAAGAACGATCCATTTTCCTTTGTAGTCAGAGAGCCTAATCTTCTTAATCTCATCACAATGATAAGCTTCTACAGTAATATCAGGAACTTTCTCGCCAACCTTGACAACCATAGTAATGCCACATCCTTCCTGCTAGTCCTTAGCAGAACTCACAGACATTCTTTCCGGAAGATTTCTTCTTCACGTCCCTTTTTTGCCTCTTCTTTGGTGCTGCCACAAACATCCACCTCCCCTTCAGGAAATGTCGCGATGAGTCGCGTACATGAATGCAGCATTTTTGTTATACTTCCTTATAAACCTAGCGGTCTCTTGGAAGATTTGATGGGATGTGACTTCCTGTTTTTTTGCAATCCATTTCTTGATATCGTGGACTACCTTCTCGCAGGTCTCCTCGGCATGCTCGTGATGCATATGCGCGCAGAGGCAGGCTGCGTAACACGAAGCATAGATCTTCCGCTCATCAAACCGTTCCTTATGACCGTGCCGCTTGACAATGTGTTTTTTCATGTTCTCACCCGAAATTGATGGTTCCATTGGCAATTAAGATTA
>CAYJXC010000070.1:0-1624 GCA_964374075.1 Candidatus Woesearchaeota archaeon | reverse complement strand
ATCCCATCGCCACCAGGAGCAACCCAATACACAGACGCATGTAGCCTCTGTTGGCTTGCTTCCACTGCTTGATCTCGTAGAGCTTCTTTCCTGAGGCGACAAGGATGAGGATGATCACCAGGGGAGCGATGAAGATAATATTGTAGAGGATGAGGAGCAGGAAGGCAGTGACATCAAAGTACTGGGACAACATCGTAATGATGGCGAGGTACGGAGCACCTGTACAGGGAAGCTCCACTGCAGAGACAAATGCCCCCAAGAGCGCGATGCCTGTAAAGGTGGTGCGCTCGCTTTGTTGGTGAATCATCTTTGCATAGCGAGGTGGGATAGCAAGCGAGAATCCCTTGCCGTACCAGAAGAAGTCCTTGATTTCAACAATGCCAGCAGCAATAATCAGCACGCCCACTGTGATGGCAATGTATTCGGTGATGTAGAGTGGAATGTTGGCAAGGAAATACAAGAGCCCGAGACCTGCAGCAAGATAGGTGATGAAGACTGCCAGAATGTACACTACTCCCAAGAGCAGCATGCGCTTCAGCGTATTCTTCCCTGCCAAGAGGACAGACAACATGAGAATGAGGACGCCAATGGCGCAGGGATTAATCGAATCAATGGCTGCAGAGATGGTGATGATGCCGAGCGTGGGAAGGTATGCTTCAACTGCCATGATCCTTACCTCTCATAACTCCATCCCTTTGCTGCCCAGCTTGCGCAGAGCTTGTCTGTTGTTTCAGCATCGCCAGAACTAAATTCCACGATGATGCAATCACCTGGCGGCACATAGGGTGTTTGCGTGATCACATACTTTTCAGGCTGCGTGATTTTTTTGCCGTTGACATACACTTTCAGCGTGCCTGATTGGCCATCTGGACACGTGTCCCCATTGGTGTAGAAGATGGTTCCTTGCTCAGTAGGATACACTAAGGCATCATGGTGCAACTTTCCTCCGATGGTGGTGAAGTATCTTCCGAGAGCGACGTCTTCCAAGCTGTGGACAACACCTTCGATATGAATTCTGTCATCGCCGTGTTCATGGAAGGTAGATGTGCCGATTCTGTTGCTCCACCCTTTTGGGTTCACTAAGTCGAGCTTTTGGTTGCAGGCCCAGACTTCATAATCGGCGTGCCAGTGGACAGGACCTTTGGTTGTGGAGATGATATTGCCGTAGATCGTGGAGCCTGCTAAGAAGAGGCTAGCTGCGATGATAGGAAGAACGATGGCAAGGAAGAGAGGTTTTTTGATCTTTTGTATTTTCTTCTCGTAGTTGATGGAGATCACAATGAGGGTGGTGGCTATGGCAGTCACGACTGCGAGGATCTTCAGATTGAGTTGGTTGAGGTTTTCTATGCGTGATTGCGTTTGCGCAGACCATCCTTTTGTTGCAGGAGGGGCTTCTTCTTCGTGAATTTCTTCTGCTTCATGCGCGGCAACGAGCATCGTGGTTACTAGAAAGGAAAACATCATCCACGCGAGAACTGCCTTTCTTTGGCTGTCTTTACCTCTTTTTTCCCTTCCCTTCATCTCTCCTGGAATGAAGGGTAGCTTGTTTTTAAATTTATGGGAAAACAGGGCGCTGTTGAAAGTCTCTAGAAAAGCATATTAACCCGTGAGCCTTTCGGCTGCA
>CAYJXC010000069.1:0-3610 GCA_964374075.1 Candidatus Woesearchaeota archaeon | reverse complement strand
CGGAGGTTAAATTTGCCTCTGATCGGGGGAGCTAAACACGTACTGAGAACCAAAGATAACAAAAACACGGAAACTTTCTGATTACAACCCCACCATGTCCATCAACAACAACTATTTTTTTACTAAACAAAACAAAAGGTAAATTATGATCAACCTTTCCGTAATCTCTGTTCTAATCCCTTCAACGTCTCCACTCCCTTCTTCACAACCTTGTCTTTCTTCTTTGCTAATTCTTTCACATGTTTCTTCAAAGGTACCCAACGTAAATCTGCCTTTCCACCAAATTTCTCAAAAGAAACCACATCATGCACCGATCTCCGCTCTGCATGTTTCTCCAGCCGATTCGGGTATCCGATCGTCACAATAATTTCAGGAAGAAGATGCTCAGGAATCTCCAAGAGGCGCTGCACACCCTCGACATCAAACCCGCCCACCCAGCACGTTCCTAATCCAGCTTCCTCAGCCTTCATCATCATCAGTGCAGCAGCCACTGCGCAATTCTGGCTGCCATACAATCCACCCTGCTCACCAAACCACTTCACCATCTCATCGCGATCATTGCAAATCACCATATGCACTGGTGCTTCTGTCATCCAATGCTGGTCGTGGCTCAACTGGCTCAGCTTCTCCCGCTTCGCGTCATCCCTCACGACAATGAAAGACCAGTTCTGTAAGTTCCCTGCAGAAGGAGCATACGTTCCTGCTTCCAGCACCTCCCCCAGTACATCGAGCGGAACATCCTTGCTCTGATACGCGTGGCAGCTTCTTCTCCCGCGAATGCACGTATCCACATTCATGTTTTTTTACCTCTGATACAAAGATTTAAATGGACGCCCTTATTAAGTTTTTGCATGGACTATCGGGCGCTGATGGAAATCTATCACGCATTGGAACAAACAACGAAGCGATTGGAAAAAACAGAGATCATTGCCTCCCTTCTCAAGGGAATTCCTGATGATGAACTGCAGGAAGTCATTTATCTCTTGCAAGGTCGTGTCTTTCCCCAGTGGGATGAGCGCAAGATTGGCTTTAGTTCGAAGCTGATGGTGAAGGCCATTGCCAAAGTGACAGGTATCTCACCAGCAGAGGTGGAAACGCTCTGGAGCAAGAGGGGAGATCTCGGAAGTGTCGCAGAAGAGCTTCTTCGAAAGAAAAAGCAAACCACATTGACTCACCACAAGCTCACTACGGAGAAGATTATGCACAATGTGCGCAAGCTCGCCGACTTGGAAGGGAAAGGAACTGTAGAGAAAAAGATTGCCCTCGTGGCAGAGTTGCTTGCAGCATCCTCCTCAGAAGAAGCGCGATTTGTCACCAGAACAGTGCTCGAGGATTTGAGAGTGGGTGTTGCATCTGGTATTCTGCGTGATGCCATTGCGCAAGCCTTCCACAAAGACGTGAAAGAGGTGGAAAATGCCTTCCACATGAAAAATGATTACGGAGAGGTTGCCACGCTTGCCAAGAAAGATAAAATCTCAAAAGTGGAGATGGCGCTGGGAAAACCCGTTCACTCCATGCTGGCCTTGTTGGTGAGTGATATTCACGAAGCCTTTGATGCACTGGGCAAACCTGCGCTCTTTGAATACAAGCTCGATGGGTTCCGCCTGCAGATTCACAAGCAAGGAAACACGATCAAGCTCTTCACGCGCAGATTGGAAGACGTCACCAAACAATTCCCTGATGTGGTGGAAGCAACCAAGAAGCATGTCAAAGGCAAGGCCTTCATCATCGATGTGGAGGCAGTGGGGTACGACAGGAAAACAAAGAAGCATCTTCCCTTCCAAAACATTTCCCAGCGCATCAAAAGGAAATATGACATTCCGGAGATGGCCAAGAAGTTTCCTGTCGAAGTCAATGTCTTTGATCTGCTCTACCTCAAGGGAGAGTCTCTCATGCCCCTCCCTCAAGAAAAGCGGCGCGAACGCCTGGAAAAAATCATAACCCCAAAGGAGGGTGTGCTGGTCCTCACCAAGAAGCTCATCACTGATGACATCAAGAAGGCAGGGAAATTTTACAAAGAATCTTTGGCAAAGGGCAATGAAGGTCTCATCATCAAAAAGCTCGATGCCCGCTATCATCCAGGCAGGTATGTGGAAGGCTGGGTCAAGCTCAAGCCCATCCTCGAACCCTTGGACTTGGTCATTATCGGAGCAGAGTATGGCACAGGAAAACGGGCTGGCATGTTAACATCCTATGTTCTCGCGTGCCGCTCAGGCACCAAGCTCCTCTCATGCGGTATGGTGTCCACTGGTCTCAAGGAAAGGGAAGAGCAAGGCATGACCTTTGCCAGTCTCTCCAGGATGTTGCACCCTCTGATCATCCATCAGGAAGGCAGATCTGTCACTATTAAACCAAAAATCGTGGTGGAAGTGGCCTATGAAGAGATCCAAAAGAGTCCTACCTACGAGTCAGGGTATGCATTGCGTTTTCCCCGCTTCAAATCCCTGCGTACGAGTGAAAAAACCCCTCAAGACAGCAATACCCTGCGCGATATCGAGCGCATCTATCAAATTCAAAAGAAGCGACAGCATGTCAACACGTGAAAAGGAAACTGTATATAACAACTTGAGGATAATAATATTTATATAGGAGTTCTTGATATTATTAACTCATAGTAAAAACCAATCAAAATCACGCAGGGAAAAAAGAGGTTTTTACACACGCGTTAAAAAGTAAGTGATCCTAGGAGGGTTGCGGATGATTGTGAAGGATGAATTTTTAAATAAACTTCGAAATCTCTTCGGTCTGAATCTCTATGAAGTCAGAATCTGGACAGCTCTCCTTTCTCGTGGCGTTTCCACTGCAGGTGAACTCTCCGACATTGGGAATGTCCCTCGTTCTCGTGCCTATGATGTGCTGGAGTCCTTGGAGAAGAAAGGCTTTGTCATGCTGAAGTTAGGAAAACCCATCAAGTACATCGCAGTGGAGCCTGCAGAAGTTGTGGAGCGGGTGAAAAAATACCTGGTTGAGCATGCCAACGATCGGGTCAAGCGCTTGGAGGATTTGAAAGGCACGGATGTCCTGGATGAACTCAAGGTGCTGCACAAGCAAGGCATTGAATTTATTGAGCCCACAGATTTATCTGGTGCGATTCGCGGTCGTCACAACATCTACACCCATCTTGAAACCATGGTGAAGAATGCCCAAAAATCCGTGACCTTGGTCACCACCTCGAAAGGCATTGTCCGCAAAATCGAGGCTTTGAAACCAGAGCTCGAAAAGCTGAAGAAGAGGGGGGTGAAGATTCGCGTGGCCACTCCCGTGACCAAAGAATCCTTGTCCGCGATCAAGGAAATTGCCAAACTCGCAGAAGTCAGGCATGCCAACAAATTAGATGCACGCTTCTGCATTGTCGATGGCAAGGAGTTGATGTTTATGCTGCTGAATGATGATGATGTCCATCCGACCTATGACGTGGGCGTCTGGGTCAGCACACCCTACTTTGCCTCTGCCATGGAAGAGATGTTCAATCAGCACTGGAAGAATTTTGAGGATGCTTCCAAAGTGATGTCCAACAATAACAGCAAGTAAGAGTTCTCTTTTAATCAACAATAAACATGTGAACTACTCAGGCCTAAAGGCCTGAGCGTCCTGCTTCATCGACCGAACT
>CAYJXC010000068.1:0-3631 GCA_964374075.1 Candidatus Woesearchaeota archaeon | reverse complement strand
TAAAAAAAGGGAGTGCGTATGATTCATGGCTGATCTTGCAGGTGTCAAACTCGCAATTGCTTTATTGGTGCTAATAGGTATTGTGTTTTTCATTATTATTTTGAGTGCGCTTTTTGCGCGGAGGAAAAAACATGGGACATCACCCCGGCATGACAATGGCAGGTGAAGGAATAGACAATGCTCTGTTGCCCGGCTGGGCGATTCTGCTTATTATCGCTGCCATAGTTCTTGGCGTTTGGTTGATTGCTCGTTGGTGGAAACGATTGTAAAAGAATTCGCATGCTGGTGAGAAGATGAAGCTTTTTGACATGTTCAACTGGATTGTGGGAATTGGAGTCATTGCATTACTTGCCTCCATACTCTTCGTGCCATTGCCGGCGCTGTCGAAGTACGGTTTTTCGCTCTTAATGACGATTATCGTCCTGGGAGTTCTCAGCCTTGTGCATTCGGCGCTTGTATTCGTGAGGGATATTCCCAAACGAAAATGGAGTGAGCAAAAGCAAGAAGCCCCATCACCAACATATTTCGGCCTAAGAATAAAGGCCTGGAAGAGCATTGGCGAATGGGCATTCATGCTCATTGTTTTTGTTGTGTTGTGGCAATTCCAAAGCGGGAATTTGGGAAGTAAAGAATGCCCTGATCTTGTACGCGGGAACCCAGAAGGCGCTACGACCGTACAGTATTTTTATTCCCCATTCTGTCCTGCGTGCTGGAAGGGAGAACGATTCTTGCAAGGTTTGGTTGCAAAATATCCGCAGTTCCGTTTTGAGAATTTCGATGCGCGGTATTGTCAGGAAGTGATGCTCCGTGAGGGCGTGCGAGGAAGTCCGGCGTTTCACGTCAAAAACGCGAGTCAGGCCGAGACGGTGTATGGTGTTGATGCTGAACGCGTTGAACAAACCGTGTGTAGCATTGGTGATTGCCTATGATGCACGTATGCGCGTTGTGTAAGAAATCCACATTAAGATTGTGGCTGAATGGTGCGCTTGGACTTATTTATGTGTGCACGCGTTGTGGTTTTGTCCGCAACGAGGAGAGGATGCCATGACTCTGCTTCGTGTCCAGAAATGTCCGGTGTGCAAAATCCCGTCCTTGGTACCGTACATGGGTGGGCAGTTCGGCAAGTCCGAATGCAAAAAGTGCGGATATATCGGTGCTCTCGTCATAGAACAAGACTTTCCTTCTGAAGTTCCTGCATATTACCGAAGTGGTTTTGATTCGTGGCTGGCGCGATTGTACGATTTTGGATTTAAGATAGTCTTTTTTGGAAGAGGTCAGCGACTTCGAGACCTTTTTGTCCAATTCGTTCCTGCTGATGCGGAGCAGATTATTGATCTCGCTACTGGCACTGGTGCTGTGGCGCTCACGCTGAAAAGGCATTTCCCGAAAGCAAAGGTGTATGGTCTTGATTTGTCGCAGACTATGCTTGATATTGCTGATAAAAAGGCACGCAGGCAAGGGCTCAGTATTTCCTGGTTGAAGCAGAATATTGAGAAAATGCGGTTCAAAAGTAATACGTTCGATGCGGTCACGCTTAGTTTTGGCCTTCATGAGCTTCCACCGGAACATCGGCAGAATGTCCTTCGAGAAGCGTATCGGGTTTTGCGAAAGCAAGGGCGTTTTGTCTTGATGGATTTACACAGACCACAAAGTATGTTTTTGCGCGTGCTATTGGGGCTTTTCATGCTGGTGTTTGAGGAGTATGCGAAAACTCTTCTTGATCAGGATTTGGTCAAAGTGTTCAAAGAGTCTGGCTTTCGCGATGTTCAGCGGAAAAATTTTTATAGTGATCTTGTGCAAGTGGTGGCTGGGATAAAATGATGCGCGTCATGCTGGTCATGTTTGTTTTCGTTGCGCTCGTGGGGTGCGCACGTGCGCCTGAAGAGAAATTGCTCTCACAATCTATTGACGGCTTGCCTGATACGAAGCCATCAGAAACGGTCGCTGTTCCTCCTGATGGCGTTTTTGATCTCGAGGCTCAGATTGTGAGAAAAGAAATCAATGGAAAACCTGTGCGAATGTTTGGGTATAATGGACAAATTCCTGGACCAGTGCTTCACGTAAAACAAAATAGCACGATCACGGTGAACTTCAAGAATTCGTTGGACATGCCGACAACTGTGCATTGGCATGGGCTTCGGCTTGAAAACCAGTACGACGGTGTTCCGAATGTCACGCAGGCGCCTGTCTTGCCAGGCGAAACGTTCGTGTACGAACTGAAATTCCCTGATGAGGGAGTGTATTGGTATCACCCGCACGTGCGGGAAGACGCACAACAAGAACTTGGCTTGTATGGAGGGATTATTGTTGAGCCAACCCGCAAAGACTATTACAACAGCGTGGATCGTGAGGAAGTCATTTTCTTGGACGATCTCAGACTTATGGATGGCCAGCCTGAGCCTTTCTTCCTCGACAAAACGTATTATGCATTGATGGGCCGGTTCGGCAACCAAATGCTGGTCAACGGCAAGACTGATTACTCATTCAACGTTAACGCAGGAGAAGTTGTGCGTTTGTACTTCATTGACACTGCAAATACGCGCATGTTTAATGTGTCGATTCCCAATGCCTCTTTGAAAGTAGTTGGAGGAGATTCTGGTTTGTACGAAAGAGAGTTTTGGGCTGACAGTGTTGTACTTGCGCCTGCAGAACGCGCAATTGTTGAAGTCCTGTTTGACAAGCCTGGCATGTATACGCTCGTCCACAGCAATCCGGAGCGAACATACGAGCTCGGCCGCATTCAGGTAGACGCAGCTGAACAACAGCGGCAAAGTTTAAATGCAGTGCGTGAGAATCGTTTTATGCAAGAAGATATTAATCGGTACCGCAAGTATTTTGATGCGTCGCCAGATTTTGAAATTGATTTGACGATTGAGATGGAGCAAATGTCGCAAATGCAAGATCACGGAGCCATGATGATGAGCGGTGAAAAGAATGGAGGTATTGAATGGGAGGACGAAATGGTGGTGATGAATGCCATGGCGACAAGCGAGGATACGAAATGGATTATGCGGGACAAAAAGACAGGCAAGGAAAACATGGATGTCCGTTATCGTGTCAAAGTTGGTGATGTTAAGAAGCTTCGCATTTTCAATGATCCGAAATCAATGCATCCCATGCAGCACCCGATCCATTTGCACGGGCAACGCTTTTTAGTACTCAGCGAGAACGGAAAGCAAAACACGAATTTTGTTTGGAAGGACGTGGTGACTGTTCCTACTGGCGCAACAGTTGATCTTCTGGTTGACTTTTCCAATCCTGGCGAATGGATGATTCACTGCCATATTGCCGAACATTTGGAGTCCGGAATGATGGCCTTGTTCGAGGTGATCGCATGAGGAAAATAATCTTTGTACTGCTTGTCTTGCTGGTGCTTGCTGCCTGCGCGCCTAAGAAGGAAAGTGGTGCGAGTTCAACATTTGAGCGTATTCGTCAGCAAGCGATTGCGAATGCCGGAAGCGAATTTGAACGCTTGTGTTATGAAAATAATCATGGTTGGATGAAAAATATGATTCCCATGAAGAAGGGTGTTCCTCTCGCTGAAAAGCCGTGCGATGGTTGCTTGCATGCGGCTAACACTCACCTTTGTGATGAGGCGGAATACCGCGCATATCTTGAACAACACTGAACG
>CAYJXC010000067.1:0-3645 GCA_964374075.1 Candidatus Woesearchaeota archaeon | reverse complement strand
AAACATTCCCGACGAATAGTGTTGGTGGAAGAGATTAAGAAATTGGCTGATGATTATAAGATCATTGTCGTTTCCCCCAAGGAGATTGATGAAGCAGTCGAAAGCAAGGATAAGAATATGAACTTGAACTGGCTGGAAGCGCATAAAATTGCAGCCATCGTGAACGAGCTCAACCCAGACAAGGTCATCCTCGACTGCCCCAGTCCCAACATCAAAAAATTCACATCCTATCTGCGTGAACTGATAGATGACAACAAAGTAGAAATCATCGCAGAACATAAGGCCGATGTAACATACTCAATTGTCGGTGCAGCATCCATCTTGGCAAAGGTGAAGAGAGAGGAAGAAGTGGCAGCCATCGAACAGATGACCGGACAAAGTATTGGAACAGGATACGCAGCAAATCCAATCTGCCAGAAGTTCCTCAAGGAAAATTGGGATAAGTTCCCAGATATCTTCAGAAAGAGCTGGGTCACCTGGAAAGATCACAAAAGTGCAGCAGCACAGAAGAAGCTGGAAGAATTCGAGGAAAAGTTTAATAAGGGACATGATTAATAAACTAAAGGAGAATATTGGAATCTAAAATGAAAAACTCAAAAGACCAAAAAGAGATGATTGATGTAAAATGTAGCATCTGCGACTGTGACATGCAGATGCCAGCTTCCTTTTTGAAATTTGGCGGCCGTAATGGAATTCCTCACATCTGCAGCGTCTGCGTGACAAAAGCAGATCAGGTGTTTAAAGAAAAAAATATGAAAAATATCTTTACAGAAATAAATACCCAAATGAAAAAAATGGACAAAAATAATGATATTGCAGAAAAATTAGCAGAAGAAATAACTAATATTCATCTAGATCTTCTCGTAGACGAATTGAAGAGTGTAAAAGCAAAAAAAGAGGATGTTATTGCAGAGAGTTTTTTCAGGGGTGTCTGGACTACACTTTTTCTGCTTGGAAATCATCACGAAGAAGGATTTCTCGAACAGGAAGCGAAGAAAATAAGAAATTTTCATAAAAAGATGTATGCAGATTCTAAAAATTCAATATGATTGTTATGAGTGACTACCATGGCCAAAAACAGTATCAATCAAGAAGTTAAGAACACACGAAAGCCAGAGTATGACATCCATCCCTTAATCCTGAATAGATGGTCTCCTCGTGCGATGACAGGTGAAACGTTATCAGATGATGAACTCATGCCGTTATTTGAAGCAGCACGATGGGCTCCCTCATCCTACAATAACCAGCCTTGGAAATTTCTTTATGCTAAACGTGACACAAAGCATTGGGATGCTTTCTTTAGTCTCCTCATAGAGTTTAATCAGCAATGGGCAAAGAACGCTGCTGTGCTGGTCGTTATCATATCAAAGAAAAACTTTGACCACAACAACAAACCAGCCGTAACTCACCGATTAGACACTGGTGCAGCATGGGAAAACCTTGCTCTTGAAGGAAGCAGAAGAGGATTGGTCGTGCACGGCATGGAAGGCTTTGATTATCAGAAAGCGAGAACAGCATTGAAGATCCCTGGCGACTATGACATTGAAGCGATGGCAGCAATCGGAAAGCGAGCTGGAAAAGAGATTCTGCCGAAAGAGATGCAGGAACGAGAGGTTCCGAGTCAGAGGAAGGCGCTGAAGGAGATTGTGACAGAGGGACCCTTTCAGGTGTAATTTTTGATTTTTTTTGCATGTGTGCCTTCGGCACGCTCATAGAAAACTCATTTCTTTCCAACTACCCTCATAAGGTTTATAAATAAATCTTCTGGTTACTATGAGTTATGGTTAAGATTAATCGGTTACACCTGCATGGCTTCAAGAGCTTTGCCAAGCCATTGGATTTGGAGTTTCTTGAAGGGTTTAATGTGTGCATAGGCGCGAATGGCGCTGGTAAGAGTAATGTCATGGATGCTCTCTGCTTCGTTCTCGGCAAATTAAGCGCCAAGGGTATGCGTGCTGAAAGGTCTGCCAATCTCATCTACAATGGGGGCAAACAAGGCAGTCCCATGAGAGAAGCTGAAGTGAGCATCTTCTTTGACAACAGCAAGGCCGAGTTTCCCATGCAGGGGAATCCCCATCCGCCGCAAGAAGTCAAGATTACTCGCATTATCAAGCAGAATGGAAATTCTACCTATAAAATCAACGATGAGGTGAGGACACGACAACAAGTCTTGGAGTTATTGGCAGCAGCGAAGATTGACCCTGATGGACACAACATCATCTTACAAGGAGATATTGTCCGGTTTATGGAGATGCACCCTGAGGAACGGAGGCAGCTCATTGAGGAGATTTCTGGTATTACGGTGTATGAAGACAGGAAACAGAAGGCGATGAACGAACTGCAGAAGGTCGATGGAAAGCTGAATGAAGCCACGATCATCCTGAATGAGAGAGAGGCATATCTGCGCGAGTTGAAGAAGGACCGCGATCAAGCCTTGAAGTATCGGGAGCTGGAAAAGAACATCAAGAGCAACAAGGCAACCTACCTCCACGTCCAGATTGCGGAGAAGCAGAAGAAGATGGATGCTGTGGAAGCAAAAATGCAGAAGCACCAGGAGAAGGTGAACAGGATCAAGACAACGATTCAGGGATTGCGCGGCGATATTCAGAAGAACAAGCAGCAGATTGAAAAGATCACAAAAGACATTGAAGAGAAGAGCGAGAAGGAGTCTGTTGCCTTGCAGAAAGAAATTGAGGGGGTGCGTGAGAAGCTGCTGCAGAGCAGGGAGCGCTTCAACACGGTGCAATCAGAGATTGCAAAAGTGGGGGAGAGAAAAAAACAATTGCAGGCCGGCATCACTGATGTCGAAACAACTGTTGCACGTCTAGAAGACCACGAGAAAGAACTCACAGACAAACTCCAGCTGTTACAGCAGAAGGAGAAGAAGTTGGATGCTGAGATCCACGAACTGCGCAAACGTCATTTTGGTGGAGTGAGCGAGGAGTTTGCAGCGCTGGAAGAGAAGATCGCTGCTGCAGAACAAGAACTCTCTCGTGCACAAGAGGAACTTCAAGTTGTTTTGCAGACGAAATTTACGATTGATGCCAGACTTGCAGCATTAGGGGAGAAGCTTACGAATTATCAGCAGTTGGGCAAGGAGATGAACCTAGACACAACGAAGAGCGAACTGAGGAAGAAAGAAGAACACCTGGGCAAGGCATTCATCGAGGAATCCTCGTGCTTGAGCCAGCTGAAAGAGGCGCAGAAGCAGCTTGCGGAGAAGGAGACAGAGCTTTTCAAACTGCAGGCGCGCGAATCAGGTATTCGAGAGAGCGCTGCTGGTGATCGAGCGGTGGAAACCATTTTGAACTTACGGGGGGAAGAGAAGTTTGCCGCGAGGATCTTTGGCACCGTCAGCCAATTGGGGAAGGTTGATGAGAAGTATGCATTAGCATTGGAGGTTGCTGCCGGCCCGCGGATGAAGAGCATTGTGGTGGATACGGACGAGACTGCTGCACAGTGCATTGCGATTTTGAAAGAGAAAAAGAGTGGCGTGGCAACCTTCTTGCCCTTGAACAAAATAAAAGGAAAAACAAGCACTTCCCAGAAAGGCAAAGGCATTCACGGCGCTGCTTTTGACCTCATGTCGTTTGATGGGAAATTTAAGGATGTGTTTTCGTATGTGTTTGGCAGCACCATGGTGGT
>CAYJXC010000066.1:0-3653 GCA_964374075.1 Candidatus Woesearchaeota archaeon | reverse complement strand
GTGGAAACGACTATCGATTTTGTACCGGGAAAAGCAATCAACATCTCACTCACCCTCCTTAACACTGGTCCATCTCCTCTGAATGCTACGATCTCATTTAATGGTGAACTTGCCGCGTACATCACCCTCCACACCGATCGTTATCTGTATATACCACCCGCAAGCAGCAAGAGAGTTGATCTTACTCTCACACTCCCGCCACGAATCGAACCAGGAAAAAATGCCATTGAAGTTATTGCGCGTGAAGTTCCCTTAGGAGAAGTGGAGGGTATTACTGCCTTTGGCGCAGTGAGTGGGCGTATCTATATTATCGCTCCCTATCCACGCACCTATGCGACACTGGCATTGAAAGGCCATGATGCCAATCTTCACGAACCTCTCACACTCACTGCAACAGTAAAGAATCTTGGAAAATATGCTCTTCAGAATATGGTGGTCGTCGTGCAGACGTACGATGCTCAAGGGCAAGAGAAAGAACGTTTGCTCTCTACTCTTCCGCAGTTAGATTCTCTCGAGACAAAAGAGGTAATCTTCATATTAAATTCAGCACGGTATGAGCCAGGAACCTACACCGCACGAGCCTATGCAAAATACCGCGCATTCACCACGAAAGAAGAAATAATCACCTTCCGCATCGGTCATCTCTTCATCAATATCACCAATGTCAACATCGTTCCCTACCCAGAGCAGATCTACAAATTCATGATCGATCTTGAAAGCGCATGGAACGCTCCCCTCGAAGAAGTCTATGCAACCATCACCATTAAAGATCTCGCTCAACAAACAGTGGGCACGATAAAAACTCCTGCAGTGTCGCTGAGTCCCTGGAGCAAAGAAACTCTCTCTTCGTTCTGGGATGCAAAAGCATTTTCCCCAGGAGAGTATACAGTGGATGTCATCCTGCACTATCAAGAAAAAACCACGACTATGACAACACCCTTGTTGATTCAAGAACCGCCAGTTCAGAGAGAGTCTGCATTCATCATGATAGGAATCATCACGCTGATTCTGATCATCGACTACCTCTGGCTCCGCAAAAAGAATAAGCGTCCGCAACAAAACGAGTGGCAACCCAAAGAGTACAAATTGTAACATGCTAAAGAAGAAAAAGCATCTCATCATAACAATGTGCATCCTAGGAGGAGTGTTGTTAGGTATGACCATTCTTATATCTTCTGCGCGATATGATACACAAACCATTCCCATCAGAATAACAGTAGGAGAGTATGCTGGCTTTCGTGTGGACAACAATACCATTGACTTTGGCACCTTACCTAAGGGGAGCACAGCAGAGCGGGAAATAACCATAAAAGTCGATGACGAAAGTGAAGTAATATTGACAGTCGAGGGAATAGTGTTTGTCATGCCGCGTGACAACCTTCTTCTCGTGAACGCAGGAGCACCACAAAAGGTAACCATCGTTGCTGCTGTTCCTCCCAATCAAACCTTGGGAGAGTATCAAGGCACCTTAGTCATCAGATCAAAAAAGATATAAAAACAAGCAGAGTGAAAAGAACTGTGAAAAAAGAGGAGAAGACGCCTATTACCTTCATCATCCTGCTGATTGCACTCTTCCTCTTAGCTCAGACGCTCTTCTCAGTCGTCAAGGAATTCTCTTACACAGGAGCACCCACCACGCAAACAGCCACGATCTCTCTCACGGTCAACCCAATCAATGTGACAGCAGCTGCAGAAACCAATGTCTCAGGAGGGTTAGGTGGAAAACCAGGAAGAGCAGGTGATCTCACCTTCACCACAATCCCACAATTCTTTGCTCTGGAGCTGGAAGAAGGAAATGACCATAAAGAAACACTCCGCATCATCAACACGGGGGATATCACCTCCACTTTCCTCTTCACCGTCAACAAAAACTTCATCACCTTCAGCAAAGATTCCCTAACGCTCCGGCCAGGAGAAGAGGCAGCAACAACACTCACCATCGAACCCCTGAAACGAGGCATCTTCACCGCAGTGATTAAAGTCAAAACAGAATTTGCATCCAAGCAAGTTCCCATCACGATCGATGTGTACTCGCCAGGCGCTGCATTTGACATTATACTCAACATTCCACAACAATTCAAGACGGTAAAACCAGGAGCAGAGCTTTTCTCTACAATCACACTGAGTGATCTTGACGGAGGATTTGTTGATGTGAATTTTGTCATCATGGATGCAGCCAGCAACATTTTGCATCAAGAACGTGAGATACTCCAAGTAAAAAACACCATCACGATTGACAAAACCATCAGCGTGCCAGCCTTCTTGTTGCCGGGAACGTATGCGTATGGCGTGATCGTCCAGTATCAGGGGGAAACCAAAACAAAGACGCAGCTCATCACGTTGAAAGAAGCACATGCAAAAAAACAGCCAACGCTCGAGCAACCACAGCAACAACCAAAAAAATCCCTCGTCGTCACTCTAGTCTTAATCTTCTTTATTCTTGTGCATTACCTCATCATCAGAAGACGACGCAGGTTAGATCTTTAGGCTGACCACCTTGCTCATCCCATTCTCCTGCATGCTCACGCCGTAGATCGCATCTGCATCGGAAATCACCATGTCATTGTGGGAAATGAGGATGTACTGCGCCTTCGCGGAGTATTTGGCGATGAACTTGGACAGCAAATCTGAGTTCGTCTTGTCCAAGGCAGCATCCACCTCATCCAGCAGATAGAAGGGAGCTGGCTGATGCTCTTGAATGGCAAAAATGAAACCGAGCGCAGCCAGGGTCTTCTCTCCGCCGCTTAACGATTTGATATCCAAGTACTTGTTGCCTGCCAGCCTCACCACAATATCCACCCCGCCATTCAGGGGATCATCCCTGTTTTCCACCACCAAGCTGGCCTCCCCCTTCGTGGACAATTGGGAGAAAATCTCAGTAAAGTTCTTTCCCAGGACAGTGAAGGTCTTCAGGAAAGTATCTTTCTTCTTGCTGTCAATCTCATACATCATCTGCAGCACATCGTCCTTCTCTTTCTGGAGTTTATCTGCCTTTTCCAGTAATCCATCGTATTCTTTCTTGATGTCTTCATAAACTTCCAGTGCGCGCATGTTCACACTGCCAATGTCCTGAAGCATCTGCCCAAACTTCCTGATCTCGTCCTTCAACCTCTCCAGGGAAATGTTGTCACGCAAGGGCACACCCCTGAATTCCTCATATTCCCGGTCAAGTGCTTCCCTCTCTGCGGTGCACTTTGCTTTCTCAATGGAGATACTATTGCCGGTTTCATGAATCTCTTCCAAAGCTCGTTCCTCTTCAGCAATCTGTAATTCGTGCTTTTGGATGTGTTCATTCAAGGTGGTTCTGCGGTGGAACAATTCCTTGTATGCCTGCTTGAACTGTGTCTCTTTCTTCTCCATCACCTGGAGCATGGCGCTCTGCTTCTTGATGGCATCGCTCAGTTTCTTCTCTTCATCGGCGAATTCGCGCAGTTCCTTCTCATGCTGCTTCAGGATATGGCGTGTCTTTTCTTTTTCTGGTGTGTAAATGTTGTCAATCTGCAGTCTGATGTTCTTGAGTTCAGTGTGCAGCTGCACCATCTCCTCCCTCACGCTGGACCGTTGCTGTTCAACCTTGTCGAGAGGTGAAGAGCCAGGCGCCATTGTTGTTGTGCGCATCTGGTCTCGCTTCTGTCTCAGCGACTGTAGCTGTT
>CAYJXC010000065.1:0-3793 GCA_964374075.1 Candidatus Woesearchaeota archaeon | reverse complement strand
TGCTGCATTCATCTCAGGACTGAAGCCCTGAGAGTTCTGCAGCAAAGTTCTTAAAAAAAGAAGGTCGTGTTATTGATCCTGAAGATAGTATGATTGCAGGCATTGCCAAGGTGCAGCATGAAACACTCTTAACGAGAAATGTGAAACATTTTGAAAGAATTCCTGGGTTGCACATTGAGACGTATTGATACCATAATAACTAAGCCTGCTCAACCCTCATGCGATAAATCGTGCCATCCTCCCCAGAGATATGCAGCGCATACACGCCAGGATCAACATCAAACGCCATCTTGACGTTGCGCTTCACGTTGTGTCGCAGCACAGCATACTGAATGCTTTCTGCTCCAAAAAATGCTGTTGCTTTCTCATCAAGGGAATACTCATACTGCCCATCGCTCAAATGAAACATCTCCGCAGGAGCATAGTCTTCCTTCATACCAAGATTCGTGATCTGTAGCTGCACCACATAAAACACCTTCTCTGCATTCGTTCCTTGGAAGTGCTCCGGCGTCAGATACGCGCCAATCTTATCCGTTGCTCGTATCCCCAATACCTTCAGCTGATACTCACCGACACGAATCTCTTCTCCGGCAGCGAAGTCAACAAATGTTTTTCCTGCTGCATCAAAAGGAACACGTGCACTTCCCGTCTCCACAAAGGGACTCTTGGGGGATGATTGTTCTTCAGGAGGATGAATCACCGTGCTTCCAGTCAACGCACTCTCCCCGCCGCGTGTCAACACCCATAAAAAACCACTAGTGATCACTAACGCACCAACAAGAATGCTAATCACATACACCGGCTGTTTTCCCCGATACATAAAAAAAAGAAGGAAGAGATCCTTATTAACTTATAGTTACCCAACAAGAGAGTTCGCACTGAAGTCATAACAATGGAATAAAACCCTGGGAAGCGAGCTCCGAAGAGCCAGCTTCCTGGGGAAAAAGAGGTGATACTCTACAGAGACAGAACTTATTTATAAAGCTTTCGGTTTGTAACTACTCTAAAATAGGAACACTTTTAAGGCGAAGAGGGGGGGCTTATATACTGAAAGGGGAAAAAGTAGAGTTACCATGAAAAAAATCACTCTAACCACAGGAGCCTTGATTATAGAGAACAGCAAGGTTCTCCTCATCAAACGACAAGGACGGCTCTTTCCCAATTACTGGAGTCTGTCAGGAGGACAAGTAGAAGAAGGCGAAGATGTTATAACAACAATAAAAAGGGAAATCAAAGAAGAAATAAACTGCATGTTCATACCAAAAACAGACGTCAACGTTGTGCACTACGAGAGCAACGAACAGCATATTATCTCTCTGATCATCAAAGGATCAATCATCGGAACGCCAAGGCCAGACAACAAGGAAGTAAGCGACATAAAATGGTACACCTATGACGAGCTTCAGCAGCTTCCTCTTGCCTTTAACTACAAAAAGTTCTTCACCAAGAACAAAGACATATATGCCACAACATAAAAAGAAAAATGCCAAAACTCATTACCGTAACAGGACCGCCTGGAGCGGGAAAAACAACCATTTGTACTCTCGTAAGAAATGAAATGGATATCGCGTGGCCGAAAGTAGACGCCCTCAAATTGATGATCACAGACAGAGCCTCCACAGCAGAACGAAGAGATCTTGCTCATCAAGTCTTTGATTATTTTATCATGCTCCTCATGCAACGAGGGAAAGACATGCTTCTCGAGTTACCGCTAACATACCCAGATCCTCACCATCTACAAGAAGAAGCGCGAAGGAGAGGATATGAGACCACAGAGGTGATGTTGCTCCCTCCTTTAGAAGTGTGTGCGGCAAGGCATAGGCAAAGGCACCAACCTGAAAGAAAATACATCATTCCAGAGGAAAAAATAAGAGATACGTATGCAGTAGCTCACGATCGAACAACACGAACGACAACAATCATTGACACATCACAATACACAGCAGAGGAAGTAGCGCAAATAATCCTCAGACAGGCAGGATACTCTCCTCTCGTCAGGTAGCACAATAAAACAAAAAAGGAAAGGTTATAAAGAAGAACAAGGACAGAACACCATGCAAGACAAAATTTATCATCTCTTAACCAGTAAAGATGAGGTCACCTGGCAATCGATTATTTATGACCTTATCAAGGCTGAGGAGCTCGATCCCTGGAACATTGATGTGTCCTTGCTGGCCCACCGCTACCTCGCAACCATCCGTTCCCTTCAGGAACACAACTTCTTCATCTCCGGAAAGGTGCTGCTGGCATCCTCCATCCTGCTCCGCATGAAAACCCATAAGCTCGTGGATGAGCATATTGCAGAATTTGACAATCTTCTCTTCCCCTCTGAGGAAGATCTCCTTGCCGATGCAGAAGAGGACATCAAATATCAAGCGCATCAAGAGTATCCACCCCTCCTCATCAAAACCCCCCAAGTGCGCAAGCGCCAATTGACCATCAAGGATCTGATGAAGGCATTGGAGCAAGCCATCGAAGTCGAGGAGCGGCGCAAGATCAAGCGCATCATCACCTCGCGCGTCATCCGCGAAGCAGTCCTGCCCACCAAGAAAATTGACATCACCCAGCTCATCACCTCTCTCTACGAAAAAATCAAGTCCTGGTTCTCCAAGAAGCCCAATCTCACCTTCACCGAACTGGTGGGTTCAGAGAAGAAAGAGGACAAGATCATGACCTTCATCCCCCTCTTGTACTTAACCAATCAGCACAAGATAGACTTAAATCAGGAAAAACCATTTGAAGAAATTCAGATCACCCTAAAGTGAGGATCAAGACAAATCAACAATGCAGTTCTTGATCTTGCCATGCTCATAACGGCTGCTTCGTTCAAAGAAGATCTCGATGCTGCAAATAAGGTCCACGAAGTCCTCTGTCTCAATCTCCACGTTCCCGCACAACACCACGCCATCCTCAAACCCGCCGTGATCAAATTCAACCGCGCAGTCATCTGATTCCACATCCTCAATCTCATACTCCCTAGCACTATAAACTTCCCCATTGAAGGTGAAGCTGATCTGCCCCTCCGCTGTGTTCATCAGGTGGCGAATCCAGCTTCCAAATGAAACTGCCTTAAATCCCTTCGCTTCCAGCAAATCAAGAACATCCGCTGAGGTGTAATTCCTCCCATTGGCTTCCACATGCGCTGCAGGAACCTCTTTCTCCAGCACCACAGGCTCCTTCACGAGCGGAGAGAAAAAGAACGTAGGGGAAGGACTATTGTCTTCGCGAAGAAAAGTATCTTTCACCGAAAACACCGTCAGCGCACCAAGCAACCCCACAATCATCACCACAACAGTGAAGAGAAACAGCCGCTGTCGTGCAGTCATCACCAAGACAATGCCCATCATAACCACACAAGGAAGAAAAACCTTGTGTCCCCCTTTCACCTCAAAGCGTGCCGAAGGCACACCGCTTCCACTCATCCGCAGCTATATAAAGGTTATTTCTCTCGAGTGCATACAATCGAAGAAGGACATCACAATATAGATATTTAACACTCACGATCGCAGTGCAGCAACAACCTCATTCACACTCAGCAATTCCTCTTTTCCAGATACCATATTTCTTAGCTTCACTTTCTTCTGCAGCAACTCCTTCTTTCCAACAATCACCACATACGGAATCTTCATCACGCTCGCGTACTCCAGATTTTTACTGATCCCACGCTGCTGCACATCCACATCGCACGCAATTCCCTTATCACGCAGTTGTTCTGCAATCTCCACTCCTTCCTTCAGCGCCTGGATCGGAATCACATACACCTGGCACACGCTCTTCTTCGTGCCCAATCCCT
>CAYJXC010000064.1:0-3797 GCA_964374075.1 Candidatus Woesearchaeota archaeon | reverse complement strand
CTTAGCTAAATGTTCCTGATACTCAGTTATTGATGCAAATCCTCTTTGCTTAGCTGCTGTATAACTGTAAGCTGTCGAATAAGAAACGTTTGTTCTTCTAGCTATCTCTGCAATAGGCAATTTTTCAGCATACAATTTTTCCATTAATTTCTTTGTTTCATCAGATATACTTCTAGGCATATTAAAGTGTATAAAACCAATATTTATAAACCTTTCTATATGTTACTACTACTAAATTACTAAAAATGTGTACTTTACATAGAAAATTACTCCTCTAAAACCTTAAATGTTTCTCCACACAAATCGTTTAATCTCGCCTATCTGATTTCTCATCCAGCAGAAGGTGAATAAAAAAGAGTCAGGGAAGCTCGTGATAGGGTACACATGGGTTAATCTCCCCCCCTCAAATTCTCTTGCAATAAACTGTGGACATCAGATGCTTGTCCCAGCGGATCTTATTCAGCAGATCTCCTATGTACATCATCACCTTCAGAACACGAAAGAAGTTTAAGAATTTTGCTGATCCGATCATCAGAGAGGAGCATAAGCAGGTGGAAGATCAGCTCTCAGAAGCATTCCCTTCATACGCTGCTTCAGGTAAGAAGGTCCAGATAAAGGTTCGTCCCACGGCTCTAACACATGTTCTAATTCTATCTCTACCCTGGGGGAGGTACTGTTGCAAATGCGGTAATAGGACTTCACAATAGATCCAGCACTATCGGGCGTTGCGAGGACGCGAAACTGTGGTGATTGTTGAAGTTTCTTCTCTAAGGATTTTCCATCCTCAACGCTGATTTCTCTCCATCCCAATAAACTTCGTAAGAGATTCATGGAATTTCCTGATACGGTAAACGTGAAGTAATCTCCCCGCGCAAATTCTCAGTCATCAATCGGGGAACATCCTTGCGAGGATAAGTGCCCAATAACCATGCCAACTTAATAAACGCGCTCTCCGTCAGCATGTCCTTCCCAAAGATCACCCCAATCTCCTCCAAGCGCCGGCAGTTCGTATAAATGTAGGGATGCACCGCTCCAAAGATGCAGTTGGAGGTCAACACGACAACACCTCCTTTCTGAATAAATTTCTGTAAGGAGTGATAAAGAGGCAAGTCTTCCTTGATGTTCGTGGGTGCCTGTCCAATGCCACTTCCCTCCAGCACCAGTCCTTTGTACTTCTTGCTGATGAGCGCATCAATCAGATCAGGAAACATGTTTGGATATGTTTTCACAATCGCAACCTTCTCCTCGAATGTGTCTCGTACCACGAAGGTGCCCTGAACAGGATGTGAAGCATGGTGAAGATACTCAATCTTCTTCTGTGCATACTGCACGCGTGCAATCGGCAGGGCATTCACGGGTTTGAACGCATCCCGTCTCGAGGTGTGTAACTTCTTTGTTTTCGTAGCAGGTAAAATAACACAGTCCTCATCATTCGATGATGCATGCATGCACAATGCCACTCCTCGAAAGTTTCCTTGGGTAATAAAGTACGTAGCACTCAGCATGTTCAGTCGCGCATCCGTACTGCCGCGATCCGCACTCCGCTGCGCTCCAACGAGAATCACTGGAATCGGAACATGCTCCAACATGAATGCTAATGCAGCAGCTGTCACGGCAATCGTATCTGTGCCATGTCCGATGATAATGCCATCAACACCTTTCTTGATGTCGTCCTGAATCGCGCGTGCCAAGAGTTTATAGTGGGAAAATCTCATATCCTCCGACATCATGTTCATGACAGAACGAGAAGTGATGTTTGCCATCTCGTGAAGTTCAGGAAATTTTGCAAGCAATTCTTCTGGGGTAAAGCGTGCAACAACCCCTCCAGTCTCGTAATCCACCTCACTGGCAATTGTTCCGCCAGTATGCAGAATGGCAATCGTCGGTAATCCCGTGCGTGGCGCAGCCACCTGAACTCTTTTCGTGGTGTCTAACGTGGTTTCACACTCCTTCGTTCCGCCAGGAAAATCTTTCAGCTTGATCTGTTTCACAATATGTTTTCGATGAATCCCCACATTATACCCGCTCTTCAACTTCAACACAAGGGTTTGGGCATCAGAGCTCGGCATCACCAATCCTTCATAAACAGCATCCTTCGTCTCTACCCTCACCGCATCGCACCCAGAAACACGCTCCTTTCTCATTCTTTTCATCATAAACCCGCAGAATAACTCTTCCTTATAATGGTTGTAGATGCTGGAATATAGAGATTAAACTTTCAGAATATTTAAATATAACAAATGAGTAAAAGAAGAATCAGGCGTTATTTGTAAAAGGTAAATAAGATGCATTTCAATTGGCGTTGAAATGATCTCATACTTTTCTAGGCGTAATAGTTGGGCGTAGTTCTCAAGACAAGTTTACATCATCAGTCAGTAAACTTTTTCTTCACAGACCATAGAGAAAAACTACAATATAAAGATTGTGGTTTTGGAGTATATAGGTCGATCGCAAAAAAACAAACCATGGGGGAAAAGAAAAATGGAAAGCTTGGTGCAAGACGCCTTACAAAACGCGAAATATAACCTAGACAATCTCAAGGTAGGAGAAGCCAACATCGTGGTGATGGGATGTGGCGGCGGAGGAAATAATATGGTCTCCTGGCTCCACAAGAAGGGAATCGCTGGAGCAAAAATCTTTGCTATCAACACAGATCTGCAGCACTTGAACATCAGCAGTGCTGACGGAAAGATCCTGATTGGGCGTGAATTGACGCGCGGTTTAGGATGCGGCGGATTCCCAGACAAGGGACGAGAAGCTGCAAAGGAGAGCTTGCACGAGCTGAAGACAGCGATGAGGGATGCAGATATGGTCTTTATCTGCGCAGGAATGGGTGGTGGAACAGGAACAGGCAGTGTGCCAGTCGTGGCACAGATCGCACGGGAGATGGGTGCCATTGTCATTGGAACAGTCACCATGCCCTTTGATATTGAGCGTGCACGCGTCGACAAGGCTGAGTTTGGACTGCAGCAATTGAGAGACGTTTGTGACACCGTGATTGTGATTGACAATAATCGATTGGTCAACATAGCAGGAAACCTGCCTATCCAGCAGGCATTTGCCGTGGCCAATGAACTCATCAGTACCATGATTAAGGGGATTGTGGAAACGATTGCTGTTCCCTCCTTGGTCAATTTGGACTATGCAGACGTCCGCGCCATTATGGCCAATGGAGATGTCTCCGTGATCGGTATTGGAGAATCTGACACAGAATCCCGGGTGGAAGAAGCCACGCGGCGCGCCTTGACAAATCCCCTGTTGGATGTCAATTACGAAGGTGCGACCGGTGCCCTGATCCACGTCAGTGGTGGCGAAGATATGACCTTAGATGAAGTGAACAAGATTGGTGAGATCATTACAGAAACCCTCGATGCCGATGCCAATGTCATCTGGGGTGCGCGCATTGACCAGAAGATGTCGGGCCGCATCAGAGTGATGACCATTATTACCGGCGTGAACTCACCCTACATCCTGGGGAGAACCAACCACAAGAGGCCTTCACCAAAGGCTCTCGAGGTGAGCGAGGAACTGGGCATCGATATGGTGACGCCAATCAAGCCGAAAAGGCCAGCGGTGTTTTAATGCTTAAGGGCAAACCCCCCAAACATTAGTCTGCCCTTAGTCTTGCTGATGCCATCTCCTTCTTTTCTGGCATCAGCTTTTTTCTTTTTTTCTTACTACTATCACACATTATTTCTGCATAAGATTTACATACACTGAATATCCAATTCATCCCGTGAGAACCGTACGTGTTTAGCTGTTTTTGAAACGAAGCTCATTTTAGCCTTATTTTTTCA
>CAYJXC010000063.1:0-3833 GCA_964374075.1 Candidatus Woesearchaeota archaeon | reverse complement strand
GAATTCGTAGAATTCCACCAGCACGCCAACACCCAATGCCGCAAGCAATGTTATGATCATCACATATCCATTATGGAACTTTCGATGCTTCAAAAAACGACTTGTAAAGCGGAAGAGCATAAGCGTTGGAGCAAATATTCCTGTGATATGGGTGATGTGGTCCCACTGCAGGGGGAGGGGGGAATTATTATACCAGCCAAATGCTCCGGCATTGTGAAAGAGCAGTGCAATGACCAGAGATCAAGATCGAGTTTCTTATAAAGTACTAGTGCTGCAAGTGTCAGCACCATGAAGAAGATGGTGTCGGCAATATATTCATAGACTGCATGGGTGTATTCATACCAGATCAACCAGAGAAAGATCAGCATTCCCAGCACGGTGACAATCAGTATTTTCTTTTCCATCATGCATATCCTTTTTAAACTCACCTTTAAATACATTATGCCATGGGGCCGTAGTCTAACCTGGTTAGGATTCTACCTTGGGGTGGTAGAGGTTCTGGGTTCAAAACGTCACATGAGCTGTGATGGTGAAAATCCCAGCGGCCTCATTTTTTTCCTGAAGAAGTAGTCATTTTATTGGCCTAAAAGCTTATAAATTATTCATCCTTTGGGAGCGGGATATGATGAAGCAGGTATGGCTTGTAGTAATCAGTTTGCTTTTGGCAGCGCTTCCTGCTGTTGCGCAAGAAGATAATGCTACTATTGTTCTTCAGGTGATTCCTGTCTCTCCTGAGGTGGAGGTCGGAGGCACTGCCGTGTTCAAGCTTGCCGTCACGAACGTGGGTGATGAACGGGATATCTTCAAGGTCAGCGGTGATCCTTCTGATGTGAGCCCTTTTTCCAATGCTGTCCAATACATCCAAGTGGAACCCAACCAAATTCGACTTGACCCCCATGAAATGAAGGAAGCCGAGATTACCATCAAAGTGCTGGAGAGTGCAAAATCAGATGATGAATTTGTTGCAGATGTGCATGTCGCTTCGCTTGCCCATGTTGGTATGAGAAAAAGCACCTCCTTGAAGGTCTTTGTTGTTGCAAAGAAAGAGGTTGTGCAGATCAGCGTTAATGCACCTACGAATGTCATTCCTGGTGATCTCTATTCTTTTACCGTTCTGCTGAAGAACAGACTCAATCTGCCTTTGGAGAACCATGAAGTTTCTGTGTACAGCGATCTTCCAGGCATTAGCGAATCTATAATTCTTAATTTCACTCCGCGAGAAGAACGTGAACTGGAGTTTTCCTTTCCGATCAGTTTGAATTCCCTGCCTGGAGCTTATGCGCTCAATGTGAAGGTGTATGATGACTCTGAGCTAAAGGGAGGTTTCACCTCCGCTTTCAGCGTGCAGGAGAAAAGCGCCATTGAGGAACAGAAGGCGGAGAAGGGCGGATTTTTGAAGAGTGTCACGCGCGTCACCCGTACGAATAAGGGCAATGTGAAGAGCACGCAAAAGATTATCGTAAAGAGTAATTTTTTGAACACCGTCTTTACCAGCACACAGCCTGAAGCGCAGATTGAACGCGGAGATTTTGTCTGGGAATTCTCGCTAGAACCTGGGGAAGCCTATACTGTCACCATCGAAAGTAATTATCGTTCGCTCTTTTATGGATTCCTCATCATTGTTCTTGCCATCATTTTGATTTATTTCTACATTGAACGCAGCGTCGTGATCAAGAAGCGTATTTTTATGGTTAAGTCCAGCCCTGATGGGATTAGTGAGATAAAGATTTTACTGATCATCAGGAATGGAAGCAAACACCACCTGCAGAATGTCAAAGCGTATGATGTGCTGCCCAACCTTATCCAACCTCTCTATGAATTTGGCACGCTCAAACCGCATCACGTACAACAAGGCACCAGAGGGAAGCGATTTGTGTGGGAGATTGGCGCTTTAGAACCTGGGGAAGAACGAGTGTTAACGTATCGTGTCAAAGCAAAATTACACCTGGCTGGGGGAGCTTTATTACCACCAGCCATGCTGCAGTACCAGAAAGGAGACAACCTTGTGCATATTACCTCTCATAAACTTGACATTGCACCACAGCGCGCTGAAGAGACTGCCTTATGAGCGACCTTGAATACGCCATTATTCTCCATAGCAATCTTTAAAAATGCCCTTGTCTTTGAGTACTATCATGAAGGAAGGCGCATGGCATATCATTCTGTTGATAGCTATCATTGGATCTACCCTTCTCCTGTTCAATGCCCATAAAAGTGCAGTGGTTGGCTATCCCTCTCTCCAACGCGATACGATTTCGGTTACCGGGCAGGCTGAATTGGATGTTGCACCTGATGAAGCATATGTTGTTCTTGTGGTGGAGACTGAAGGAGCAAGCGCCAAAGAAACTCAAGATACCAACGCGCAGATTTCTGATCAGGTCATCAAGGCGATTGTCGGGAAGGGCGTGAAAAAAGACCAGATTGATACGATTGGCTATTCCTTATATAAGCGGGAAGGATATGATCCGAAGACTGGAAAACCCTTCTCTTTGGGATACCAGCAAACACATACCATGAAAATTACTGTCAAGGACGTGGAGAAAACTGGAGATGTGATTGATGCTGCCATCGATGCTGGTTCTACACGCATTCAGGACATCCGCTTTGGGTTATCACGAGAGAAGCAGAAGGAAGCAAATGGAGAAACTCTCGAGCTTGCAGCGGAGAATGCACGCGAGAAGGCCCAGACGCTGACACGCGCCCTTAATGTGAATTTGGGAGAGGCCATCACGATTTCTGAAACTAACTACATCTATGCCCCGCCACAACCGTATTATGAATTTGCTGCACGTGCGGAAGCAGGCATGGCGAAGACAGAAGTTCTTCCTCAGGATGTGACTTTAAGTCTCACTGTGAATGTGGTATTTGAGATCAAATAATTATCTTTTGTGGTTGCGTCTGATCTGCCAATAATACTTTCCCCCCCTCAGCGTTAAATGCGCTGTCCCTCTGAAGTATCCTGCCTGTAAGGCTTGCAGTGTCTCTTTGTAACTCTGCAGATCCACTTGAGGATTGTACGTGACGCGAGGCATCGTTGCCCAGAGTTCGATAGCTGGTTTTATCTGTTGAGCAAGCTGCGGTGTTTCATTCTTGACGATGTGATAACCATCTGCCAAAGGATTGCAGGCATAGCGGTGGCGGATCGCTACTGCTTTGAGCTGAGCGATGCCAAGGAGAATTTCAATCATCTGCTCTTCGCTCATCTGATTTAGGTAGATTCCCTTACGGAATGCCTTATCAAAATTTCTGTTGTAATACATGCCATAGGCAGTGTATTGACTATGAAACAAATCAGGCCATCGAGAATAAAAGACATCGTCCCGCCACATTTTTACCGTATAGTCATTCAACACAGCAAAGCTTCTTTTTGTTCGATGATTGTGATCTCGTTTGAGCTGTGGTGGGAATAATAGTACTGGATTAATCTTCTCAGACAGATGAAACTCGCAGAGGCAACCTACGATGAGGCTGACCTTACACTCATCTTCGAGAATAGCTTCGAGACTTGGGAGGTGGAGCGTGGTGTTTGGTGCTGTGCGCAGAGAAGCATGTGTGAATGATGGATCTATATTGAAAACGTGTGTTCTTTCCTCTGCTGCTGTTTGCTTTGTCCAGGTGGCAATGCGTTCGTGGCTGTTGTACTGGTACTCGATCGGCAACTCGAGACCAAGCGCTTTTTTATAGGGAACCATCGCTGCTTCAAGCACATCTACTGCTGTGAGAAAACTGACCATCAAGAAGGGGGTTTCTGAGGGCTTTATAAGCATTCTGGGTCATTTTCCGTACGTGTTTAGCTGTTTTTGAAACGAAGCTCATTTTAGCCTTATTTTTTC